>NZ_JBFBEE010000036.1:0-78593 GCF_040683555.1 Streptomyces sp. NPDC093510 | reverse complement strand
TTTCCCTTTCCGGCGAGTCCGACTCTATCAGATCCTTTCGGGCCTGACCCCCAGTCAGCGGGGTTTGTCTTCGCGGCTGTTGGGCCGTTCCGACGTCTCAAACTCTAGCGGGTTTTCCCGGCGACTCATAATCGAGCCTTGGAATTGAATTCGGGCATGCCGAATGCGTTCCGTTGGGAGGTTGTGCAGAGTTTGGTTTGCCGCTCAGAAGCGGCGGGAGGTGCTGCCGCAGAACCGTTACGGCTCCGTGGCAACCCGAAGAACCTTACGGGTCGGGCAAGTGACTGTCAACCCCACCCTGTGCGCCACCGGAGGACGGTTCAGTCCAGGTCTCAGTCCAGGTCTCAGTCCAGGTCCGTGAGGCGTCCGCCGGCGTCCGGCTGGGCGTGCTCCACACGACGTAGAAGACGAGTGAGCACCTCCCCCAGCGCGCCGCGCTCCTCCTGGGACAGGTCCTGGAGGAGGTCCTCCTCGAAGACCGTGGCCAGACGCATCGCCTCCAGCCACTTCTCGCGGCCCTCGGCGGTCAGCTCCACGATCACGCGGACGCGGTTGGTCTCGTCCCGGTCGCGGGTGACCAGGCCCTCCGCCACCATGCGGTCGATCCGGTGGGTCATCGCCGCGGGGGTCAGTCCGAGCCGCTTGGCCAGTTCGCCGGGGCCCATTTGGTACGGAGCTCCGGAGAGGACGAGGGCCTTGAGGACCTCCCACTCGGCGTTGCTGATGCCCAGGGTCGCCGTCTGGCGTCCGTAGGCCACGTTCATGCGGCGGTTCAGGCGGCCGAGGGCCGAGACGATCTGCTCGACCTGGGGGTCGAGGTCCTGGAACTCGCGCTGGTACGCGGCGATCTGCTCTTCAAGTGTCGGCTCACTCGGTCCGGGGGTGTCACCCATGGGCCGAGTATGGCACGGGGCCGCTTGGCATTGAAGTCCTTCAGTGTGTACAGTTTAGACTCGAACTTTAGCTTCGAAGTCTTCACTTCTAACGACTCAACGACTCACTCAAGGCAGGTGAAAGTGACCAGGGCGATGGGCGCGGCGATGCGTCGTATTCAGGCAGGCAGCGCGCTGAGCGCGTTCGGCATCGGGTTCACGGTTCCGTTCCTCTACGTCTATGTGGCGCAGGTGCGGGAGCTGGGGGCCAGTACGGCGGGCATCGTGCTGGCCGCCTTCGCCATGGCCGCGCTGATCGTCCTGCCCATCACCGGCCGCGTCATCGACCGTCGCGGTCCCCTCCCCGTGCTCGTGGGCGCGGCGGTCGTCGCCTCCGTCGGCGCGGTGGCGCTCGGCGTCGCGAACAGCGAGACGACGGCGATCCTGTCCGCGGCCCTGCTCGGCGCGGGTACGGCCGTCATGCAGCCGGCGCTCGCGACGATGATCGTGTGGTCCTCGACGCCGGCCACGCGTACGCGGTCCTTCGCGATGCAGTTCTTTCTGCAGAACCTGGGCCTCGGCATCGGTGGCCTCATCGGCGGCCAGATCGTCGACGAGAGCCGTCCGAGCAGCTTCACGCTGCTGTTCTCCATCGAGTCCGTGATGTTCCTGGTGCTCGCGGCCATCGCGCTGACCGTGCGGCTGCCGCACGCGCCGTCCATCCAGGACTCGATGCCCAAGGACGCCTCGGCTCCGCGGGGCGGCATGCGTGCGCTCCTGAAGCACAAGGCCATGGTGCAGCTGTGCGTGCTCGGCTTCGTGATCTTCTTCGCCTGCTACGGACAGTTCGAGTCGGGGCTCTCCGCGTACGGCGTGGAGGCGGCGGGGATCGACGCCTCGACGCTGGGCATCGCGCTGGCCGCCAACACGGCCATGATCGTGATCGCGCAGTTCGCGGTCCTGAAGTTCGTCGAGCGGCGCAAGCGGTCCCGGGTGATCGCGTCCGTCGGTCTGATCTGGGCCTTCGCGTGGCTCCTCGCCGGTTACGCCGGGGTCGGGCACGGCAGCCAGGCGATGGCGACCGCCGCGTTCATCTCGACGTACGCGCTCTTCGGTCTCGGTGAGGCGATGCTGTCGCCGACCGTCGCGCCGCTGGTCGCGGACCTGGCGCCGGGCGGCATGGTCGGTCAGTACAACTCGGCCTTCGCCCTGGTGAAGCAGCTGGCCCTCGCGGTCGGCCCGGCCGTGGGCGGCCCGATGGGTGCCGCGCTGCACGTCCCGTACATCGTGACGTTCGTGCTGTTCTCGCTGGGCATCACGGTGCTCGCGGTGCGCCTGGGGCGGCAGCTCACTCCCCTGCAGAACCAGCCTTCGCTGGCCAAGAGCCCGGTGGTGGCGCAGGGCGGCCCTACCGCGGCCGCGCCCGCCACGGCCGACGCATAACGCTCGCTACTCCCGCTACTCCTACTGCTCCCGCTGCTCCCGTCGCTCCCGCTACTTGGGGAGCGCGAACTCGCACCAGACGGCCTTGCCGCCGCCCGGTGTGCGGCGCGAGCCCCAGTTCGACGCGATCGTGGCGACGATGGCGATGCCGCGTCCCGCCTCGTCCGCCGGTTCGGCGTGGCGGCGGCGCGGCAGGTGGTCGTCGCCGTCGGTGACCTCGATGATCAGCCGGCGGTCGGTGCGGCGCAGGCGCAGCCGCATCGGCGGGGTGCCGTGCTGGAGGGAGTTCGCGACGAGTTCGCTGGCGGCGAGGACGCCCAGGTCGTGCAGTTCCGGGGAGAAGCGCCAGCTGGCGAGGACCCCCGTGGCGAAGGCACGCGCGCGTGGTGCCGCTTCCACACCGCCGAGGAGCTCCAGGGCGGCGTTCCTGAACAGTTCGGCGTCCGACCCGGTGCGGGCAGGGTGCTGGAGGACCAGGACGGCGACGTCGTCGTCGTGGTCGGCGGTGACTCCCAGGGCGCGGATCAGACGGTCGCACACCACCTGGGGCGTGCCGGTGGCGCCGGCCAGGGCGCGCTCCAGGGAGGCCACTCCTTCGTCGATGTCCTCGCTGCGCCGCTCGACCAGTCCGTCCGTGTAGAGGACGGCGGTGGAGCCGGGGCTGAGCGGGACGGAGCCCGAGGTGTGCAGCCAGCCGCCGGTGCCGAGCGGGGGGCCTGTGGGCTCCTCCGCGCGGTGGATCACGCCGTTCTCGTCGCGTACGAGAATGGGCAGGTGTCCCGCTGAGGCGTAGACGAGGCTTCCTTCGTTCGGGTCGTGCACTGCGTAGACACACGTCGCGATCTGGCTGGCGTCGATCTCGGCGGCGAGGCCGTCCAGGAGCTGCAGGACCTCGTGCGGGGGCAGGTCCAGGCGGGCGTAGGCGCGCACGGCGGTGCGGAGCTGGCCCATGACGGCCGCCGCGCGGACGCCGCGGCCCATCACGTCGCCGATGACGAGGGCGGTGCGGCCGCCGCCGAGGGTGATCACGTCGTACCAGTCGCCGCCGACCGCGGCCTCGGTGCCTCCCGGCTGGTACGTGGCGGCGATGCGGAGGTCGTCGGGCTGCTCCAACTCCTGCGGCAGGAGGGACTTCTGGAGGGTGACGGCGGTCTCGCGCTGGTCCCGCTCGCTGGTGCGCAGGCGCTCGGCGGCCTCGGCATGGTCGGTGACGTCGGCGGCGAACACCAGGACGCCGCCGCCCTCTTCGGGGCCCGCGGCGGAGCCGCCGAGCGGCAGTGTCACGGGGGTGCACGTGAACGTGTACGACCGGCCGGAGGGTGCCTTGCGGGACTTGACGGTACGCGGCTTGGAGCTGCGCAGGACCTGGTCCAGGAGGGGCAGCAGGCCCAGCTCGCCCAGTTCGGGCAGTGCCACGCGCGCGCTCTCGCCGACGGGCCGGGGGCCAAAGGCGGTCACGTACGCGTCGTTGACGTACGCGATGCGGTGGTCGGTGCCGTGCACGAGGGCGACGAGGGCCGGGATGCGGTCGAGCACCTCGCGGGCGGGCAGCTCTTCGATGCCGTCGGGTCCTGTGATGCAGGTGGCGCCGTCCGGAGGGGCGGTCCCGGCCCCGTCGGTGGGCCGCTCGGCGCGGGCCGCGGGAACGGAGCCGTCCCCGCGCGGCGCCTGCGCGTCCGCCTGTTCGGTCCGCGCTGCTGCGCGGCGCTGCGTTCCGGGGAGCCGGGCGCTCCAGCGCGTGAAGTTCACTGCGGTAGGCCTCGTGGTGTCGCTTCTGGATCGGGAACACAGCATGTCGAGAGCGGACGTCCCTGGTGTCGGCCTGACGGCCTGCCCATGGTCACACGAACAGTCTGACCGAACGGACTGACATCCGTCAGACGCCGGTCCTGTGCGGGGAGTTCCTGACTCCGGTCAGGAGGACCCCTTCGGGCGCTCCCCACCGGCTGCGAGTTCGAACTCCGCACGGGGGTGTTCGAGCGACCCCAGGGAGACGATCTCGCGTTTGAACAGGCCGGACAGGGTCCATTCGGCGAGCACTCGGGACTTGCGGTTGACGGTCGGCACTCTGCTCAGGTGGTAGACGCGGTGCATGAACCAGGCAGGGTAGCCCTTCAGCTTGCGTCCGTAGACGTGCGCGACACCTTTGTGCAGTCCCAGGGAGGCGACGGAGCCCACGTATTTGTGCGTGTACTCCTGGAGGGGCTGTTCGCGGAGGGTGGCGACGATGTTGTCGCCGAGGACCTTGGCCTGGCGCACGGCGTGCTGGGCGTTGGGCGCGCACTCCGTGCCGGCTTCGTCCGCCGTGACGTCGGGGACCGCGGCGGCGTCTCCCGCGCCCCACGCGTGCGTGGTGCCTTCGACGGTCAGCCGTGCGGTGCACTTGAGGCGGCCGCGTTCGTTCAGCGGCAGGTCCGACGCGGAGAGCACGGGGTGGGGTTTGACGCCCGCGGTCCAGACGACGGTGCGGGTGGGGTGGCGGGCGCCGTCGCTGAGGACGGCCACCCGGTCCTCGCAGGAGTCAAGACGCGTGTCCAGGCGTACGTCGATATTGCGCCTTCGCAGCTCACGCACCGTGTACTTGCCCATTTCCTCGCCGACTTCGGGCAGGATCCGGCCCGTCGCCTCGACGAGGATCCACTTCATGTCCTCGGGCTTGATGTTGTGGTAGTAGCGGGTGGCGTAGCGCGCCATGTCCTCCAGCTCGCCGAGCGCCTCGACGCCCGCGTAACCGCCTCCTACGAAGACGAAGGTCAGGGCGGCGTCGCGGATCGAGGGGTCGCGGGTGGAGGAGGCGATGTCCATCTGCTCGATGACGTGGTTGCGCAGGCCGATGGCCTCTTCGACGGTCTTGAAGCCGATGGCGTACTCGGCGAGGCCGGGCACGGGCAGGGTGCGTGCGATGGAGCCGGGGGCCATGACGAGTTCGTCGTACGCGATGGCGACCGCCCCGGTGCCCTCCTCCTCGGTGGCGAGGGTGCTGAAGGTCGCGGTCCGCTTCGCGTGGTCGACGGACTCGACCTCGCCGATGACGATGCGGCACTTGTCGAGGACACGGCGGAGCGGCACGACGACGTGGCGCGGCGAAATGGAGCCGGCCGCGGCCTCGGGCAGGAACGGCTGATAGGTCATGTATGGGTCGGGCGTGATCACGACGATCTCGACCTCGCCCCGCTTGAGCTCGCGTTTCAGCTTTCGCTGGAGTCTCAGCGCGGTGTACATGCCGACGTAGCCGCCGCCGACGACGAGAATGCGCGCACAGTCCGGAGGTACGGGGGCCGTGCCCCGGGAGATCGGATCCTTCACCATCCCATGACGCACCCGGCATCGGAGTTTGTCCACAGGCCCGGCAATTTGTGTGACCGGGCGCGGTGTGCGGAAAAGGCCCGGGAGCCTGTCGTCGGGCGGGCCAGGTGTGCAGGTCAGCGCGGGCGAAGGGGGTACGGAAGCGAGGTGTGACAAGGCCTGAAAGGGCGCGTACTCCGATCGGGGGGCGCTCTGTGCGGAACCCGCCTCTTCTGAATTGACCCCCGCTCAACTATGTTCGTGGGACGTCGGGGTGTCGGGGGATGCGCTCGTCGGGCCGGATTTTCGGCCCGCGGAAGGGCTCGCTCCTCACACGTCGGTAGCCAATGGCGGGGAGTGTCTCCGGGGGGAGACGTCATTACCGGGGGAACGTGTATGCACATTCAGGAGACTCACTGGACTTCCGCTGCTGTGTCGGCATCAGCCGTCGGCCCGAGCGGGAACGGACGCGACATGGGGGAAGGAGCGCGCACGACACCGCTTCGTGTCGACGCACAGCGCAATCTCGAACATGTGCTCAGGGCGGCACGCGAAGTCTTCGGCGAGCTGGGGTACGGCGCGCCGATGGAAGACGTCGCACGCCGCGCGCGGGTCGGTGTCGGCACTGTCTACCGACGCTTCCCGAGCAAGGACGTGCTGGTCAGGCGGATAGCCGAGGAGGAGACCTCCCGGCTGACGGACCAGGCGCGTGCGGCGCTCGGGCAGGAGGACGAGCCGTGGTCGGCGCTCTCGCGCTTCCTGCGGACGTCCGTGGCGTCGGGCGCGGGGCGGCTGTTGCCGCCGCAGGTGCTGCGGGTGAGCGTCGAGGACGGCGCTCCCATGGAGGAGGAGGCGCGGGTGCCGCAGCAGCGGCAGTCGGTCCCCGACTCTCCCGAGCTGCGTCTGGTCGAACAGCGCCAGGCACCCGTCGAGGAGTCGACCTCCCTGGGTGACGACAGCGGGGCGGCGACTCTGCTCGACGTCGTCGGCCGCCTCGTGGACCGTGCCCGTGCTGCGGGCGAGCTGCGGGCGGACGTGACGGTGGCGGACGTTCTGCTGGTGATAGCGACGGCGGCGCCTTCGCTGCCGGACGCGGCGCAGCAGGCGGCGGCCTCTTCGCGGCTCCTCGACATCCTGCTCGAAGGTCTGCGGTCGCGGCCCTCGTAACCGGTCGGGCCGGCTTCTCGCGCCTCTGGTGCGGTCCCGGGGCTTCATGGGTCCCGGGACTTCATCCGGCGGAAGGTTCAACCTCGCGTCAGGCAGCGGCGGTTGAACCTTCCCCGAATGGGTGAACGGTAGTGCTCCATTGCGGGAAGTCGCCTCGGACGAGTGGTTGAACGTCTGCGCCGTCTGCCACGGCGCGCCTGTGTGTCACTCTTTCCCGGTGGTCGGGTCTGAGGGAGCAACCGGGGGCGTTCCGCGATGAGTGTTGACGGTCCGGACGAGTCGTCCGCCGGGTTCGGCGAGGGGACTCCCTCGGGCAGCGGCGACACGGAGACCGGTGGACTGTCCTCCCGGCAGATGCCGTCCCAGGGCGGACCCGGAGGCGGCGCGTCGGGTCCGGCAGGCACAGCCGATCCGAGTGTGCCCCCGCAGCGTGCGGGTGACTGGGGCGCGTCGGCGCCCGCGAGCGACGGCACCACGCCCGGTGACCTGTCCGACGACCTGTTCGACGGCATGTCCGACGCCCTCTCCGACGGCTTCTCCGAAGCCTTCTCCGACCCCGTGTCCGACGCCGACCTGATCGCCGGCATGCGCTCCGGCGACGACTCCGCGTACGAAGAGCTGTACCGCCGCCACGCCGAGGCCGTCCGCCGCTACGCGCGCACCTGCTGCCGCGACGCCCACACCGCCGACGACCTCACCGCCGAGGTGTTCGCCCGTATGTTGCAGGCCGCGCGCCGGGGCAGCGGGCCCGAGCACGCGGTGCGGGCCTATCTGCTCACCACCGTGCGCCGGGTCGCCGCCGGGTGGACGCAGTCGGCGAAGCGGGAGCAGCTCGTCGAGGACTTCGCGGTGTTCGCCGCGCAGGCGGCACGCGGCACCGAGGTCTCCGAAGACATCGCGTCCACCGGCTCCTTCGGAGCGGGGCTGGATCTGGGCGCCGACGTCCTGGCGATGCACGAGGCCGAGCAGTCGATGGCCATGCAGGCGTTCCGGAGCCTGCCGGAGCGCTGGCAGGCCGTGCTGTGGCACACGGAGGTCGAGGACGAGTCCCCGAGCGAGGTGGCCACGCTCTTCGGCCTCGACGCGAACGGCACGCGCGTGCTCGCCAGCCGCGCCCGCGAGGGCCTCAAGCAGGCTTACCTCCAGGCGCACGTGAGCACCACGCTCACCGAGAGCGAGGAGTGCGCCCGCTACGCCGACCGGCTCGGCGCCTACGCCCGCGGCGGCCTGCGCACCCGTGCCGAGCGGGGTCTGCGCAAGCACCTGGAGGAGTGCGCCAAGTGCCGTCTCGCCGCGGGCCAGATCAAGGACGTCGCCAGCGGCATCCCCGCGGTCGTGCCCATCGCCGTCATCGGCTGGTTCGGTGCGGCCGGGTACGCGAAGGTGGCGGCGCTCGTCGGTGGCGGCACCGCGGGAGCGGGCGCCGCGGGGGCCGCCGGCGCGGCCGCGGCGAGCGGGTCGGCCGGTGGATCGAGCGCGGGCGGAGCCGCCGCGGCCGAAGGGCTCGGCGCCCCCGCGAAGGCGGGCATCGCGGCGGGCGTCGTCGTGGCGGCCGCTGTCGCCGCGGCGATCGCCCTCACCGGCGGGAGCGGCAAGCCCAAGGAGGACGCGCCGCCGAAGGCCAAGGAGCCCGCGGTGTCCGAGTCGATCGTGCCGCAGAAACCACCGCCCGCGAAGCCGAAGCCCGCGCCGACCCCGCCACCGCCCGCGCCGAAGCCCACCCCGAAACCCACGCCCACCCCCACTCCGGAGCCGAAGCCTCCCGCGAAGGAGAAGCCCGCGCCGAAGCCGCCCGCGAAGCCGAGGCCCACCCCGAAACCGCCGAAGCCGACCCCGAAACCCCCACCCCCGCCCCCGCCGCCCCCGGCCCCCCGGGTCTACCAGTGGAGCGAGCTGACGTACGGCCTCACCGGGGACGGCACCAAGCCCGAGATGCGGCTCACCGAGAGCAGCTGGGTGTGGCAGCGCCGGGGTCTGTCGGTCGCCGACAGGCGGTACTCCCACGGTGTGACCGTGCACGGCAGGTCCTCCGTCACCATCGACCTGAACCGCAGCTGCTCGACGTACGACGCGGTCGTCGGTGTCGACGACATGACGATGGGGCTCGGCAAGGTGCGCTTCTCCGTGTACGGGGACGGGGCGCGGCTGTGGCGGTCGCCGCTGGTCAGGGGCGGCGACCCGGCGGTGCCCGTGCATGTGGACCTGACCGGCCGCAAGACGGTCCGGCTCGTCGTCGAACCGCACACTCCGTTCGACACGACGGCGCTCGCGGACTGGGCGCAGTCACGGATGTTCTGCACCTAGGGCCGGACTGGTCAGGTCAGGTCCGGCCTGGTCTGGTCTGTCCTGGTCAGGCCTGGAGCGGGGGCGCCGCCTCCGTCACCTCGGTGATCACCTCGCCGATCGTCAGCACGCTGCCCGCGGCACGCTCCCGCTCGTATCCGTCCGGGCCGAGCCCGGCCGCTGCCGCGCGCTCCGCGCGATCCGCCTCCGCGGCCTCCGGCATGGGGCGCGGGTGGCCGTCGCGCAGGCAGGTGGCGACGGCGAGCACCCTGGCCGCGCGCGCATGGTCGCCGAGGTCGCTCAGGAGCACGGCGGCGATGTCCACCAGGGACGCCACGATCATCTCCGAGCACCGGGCGGTCCAGGCCGCGCGCACCGCGTCGGCGACCAGGAGCAGGCCCGCGGCCGGTCCCTTCTCGGCCGCGACGATGCGCGCCTCGATCCCGTCGAGGGCCGCGTCGAACTGCGGGGGCGGCCCGTTGCCGTACGAGGACTCGCCGCGTGCCTCCTCCCACAGCCTGCGGGCCTCGACGAGGTCCCCGTCGTCCAGCGCCATGAGCGCGCGCAGCAGCCGTACGAAGGCACGCGAGTCCGTCACTCCGTACCGCTCGGCCTCCCGGGTCGCCTCGTCGAGCACCTTCCACGCGACGTTGCGGTCGCCCTCGCGGTAGGCGATCTCGGCGAGGCGGGCGAGCAGGAAAGGCGCCTCGGCGTAGGCACCCACCTCGTAGGCGAGGCGCAGCGCTTCCTCGTACTCGGTGCGGGCCTCGTCGTGATGGCTGCGGGCCATGGCGGCCTCGCCCGCGGCGCTGCACACCTGGGCGCGCATCCAGCGGTCGCCCACGCGACGGCTCAGCTCCCTCAGTTCCGCCAGGTCCTCGTCGACGCCCGAGAGGTTGCCCGGCATGTCCACGGCCATGTGCGTGCGGAACATGAGGATGACGCCGAGGTCCCAGTCGCTGCCGTATCTGCGGCAGTTCTCGATCGTCCGGTTCAGCGGAACGAGCGCGTCCTCGTGGGTACCGCCGGTGAAGAAGACGGTGAACGGCCAGAGCAGCCCGGGGAAGCGGGCGGCCTCGGGCACCGGCCGGGCGAAGGCGGCCTGCAGCTCCTCGACGTGCTCCGGGTCGGCCCGCTCGCTGTGGGGGTCCGCCGATTCCGTGGGCCGGGACTCCGCGACCAGGCACACGTGCAGCAGTCGGAGGTTCATCCACGGCCAGTACAGCGGGTCGTCCTCGCCGGGCAGGCCGGGCGGTGCGAGCTCCAGGACGCGGGCCATCCAGTCGGCGCCCTCCCTGCGGTAGTTGCGCAGCCACCAGAACCAGCCGGTGTGCAGCACCATCGCGATCGCCGACGCCGCGTCGCCGGTCTCGACGGTGCGCTGGAGGGCCGCCCTGATGTTGTCGAGTTCGGTCTCCATGCGGGTGATCCACGGCAGTTGCTCCGCGGAACGGAGCAGGGGTTCGGCGCGGGCGACGAGCTCCGCGAAGTACGCCGAGTGGCGGGTCTCGGCCGCGGTGAGCAGGGCGGGGGTCTCGGCGGCGCGCTCGGCCGCGTACTCGTGGATGGTCTCCAGGAGGCGGTAGCGCATGCCGCCGTCCCCGGAGCCCGCGTCCGGCACGGCCACGACGAGGGACTTGTCGACCAGGGCGCCGATCAGGTCGGTGGCGGGCGCGGTGCAGACGGCCTCCGCGGCCGGAAGGTCCCAGCTGCCCGCGAAGACGGACGTCTCGCGCAGCACGGTCCGCTCGGCGTCGTCAAGGAGGTCCCATGACCAGTCGACGACGGCGCGCAGCGTCTGCTGGCGGGGCAGGACGGTGCGGGCGCCGCTGGTGAGGAGGCGGAAGCGGTCGTCGAGGCGGTCGGCGATCTGGCGCGGGGTGAGCAGCCGCAGCCGGGCGGCGGCCAGTTCGATGGCGAGCGGCAGTCCGTCGAGACGGCGGCAGATCTCGGCGACGGCCTCCGCGTCCTCCTCGGGGGCGAAGCCGGGCCGCACCGCCATGGCCCGCTCGGTGAACAGCCGGTGTGCGGGATCGGGCGGGAGCGGCTCCACGGGGCGCACCGACTCGCCCGGTACGCCCAGGGGTTCGCGGCTGGTGGCGAGGATGGTGAGGCCCGGACAGTGGGTGAGGAGGGCCTCGGCGAGCTCGGCGGCGGCGCCGATGACGTGTTCGCAGTTGTCGAGGAGCAGGAGCAGGCTGCGCGGGGCGCAGTACTCGACGAGCAGGGCGAGGGGGTCGTCCTGCGGGGCGGACAGCTCGCTGGTCATCAGCACGGTCTCGCGCAGACCGAGCGCGCTGACGACAGCGCCGGGCACCGCCTCCGGGTGGTCGAGCGGGGCGAGCTCGGCCAGCCATGCCTGCGGATGCCCGGCGGCGGCTTCCTCGGCGAGGCGGGTCTTGCCGGAGCCGCCCGGTCCGGTGAGGGTGACGAGGCGGGCCCTGTGCAAGTCCGAACGGATGGCGGCGAGTTCGGGTTCCCGGCCGACGAAGGACGTCAAGCGGGTGCGGATGTTCCCGTTCTCCTCGGCTCTGCCCGACCGTTGGGGCGGCTCAGCTCCCTGCGGCGACGGCTGGGCTGCCTGGGCCGGGTGCGAGGACTGTGGCGGGTGCGAGGGCCGTGACGGGTGCGGCGGCTGTGGCGCGTGCTGTGGCTGTGGCGTGTGCTGCGATTGTGGCGAGTACTGCGACTGCAACGGCTGCCGCGACTGCAACGGCTGCTGCGGTTGTGGCGAGTGTGGCGACTGCAACGGCTGCTGCGGCTGCAACGGCTGCAACGGTTGCCGCGACTGCAAGGGCTTCGGCCGCTGCGGCGACCCGGGCCCCACCGGTTCCGGCTTCTCCCGCCCGCGCAGCAACTCCGCGTGCAGCGCCCGCAGTTCCGGGCCCGGGTCGGTGCCGAGTCCGTCGGCGAGGGCCCGGCGCGCGGCCTCGTAGGCGGCGAGCGCGTCTGCCCCGCGTCCGGCGTCGCGCAGGGCACGGATGAGGAGGGCGTGCAGCGGCTCGTCGTACGGCTGGGCGGTGGTCAGTTCCCGCAACTCCGGTACGACGTCGGGGGCGCGGCCTTGGAGCAGGTCCGCCTCGATCCGCACGCGAAGGGCCTCGGCGCGCAGGGCCTCGGGGCGGGCCGCGGCGGTGCGGTCGGGCAGGTCGGCGAGGGCGGGGCCGTGCCACAGGGCGAGCGCGTCGCGCAGGGTGCGCGCGGCGAGGGCCGGGTCGCCGCGGTCCAGAGCCGCCCTGCCCTCGCGCGCGAGGGACTCGAAACGGTGCAGGTCGACGCCGTCGGGGGCGACGGCGAGACGGTAGCCGCCGGGGGCCGACGCGACGGCGTCCTTGCCGAGGGCTCGGCGCAGCCGGCCGACGAGGGCCTGGAGGGCGGCAGGGGCGTCGGCCGGCGGCTCGTCGGCCCAGACCTCGTCGATGAGGGTGCCGACGGTCGCCGTGCGGTTCGGGTGGAGCGCGAGCGCGGCGAGGAGGGCGCGCAGCCGCTGGCCCCCTACGGGCAGGGGAGCGCCTTGGTCGTCGTACGCCTCGGTGGCGCCCAGGATTCGGTACCGCACCTCGTCATTCTCCCCGTACGGGTGCTCCGGAGCGCGTGCTTTCTTTCCGGGTGCGCGTTGCCAGGGGCGCGGGGCTTCTCCTCGGGCGTACGGCGCGGGCTCCGGGCAGGGCACCGAAGGTCCCGGAGAACGGCACCGACGTTCCTGGAGAACGCCACCGACGTTCCCGGAGAACGCCACCGGGATTCCCGGAGAACGCTCCGGGATACCGCTGCCGCCGCTACCGGCCCGCCCCTAGTGCGCCTCTCTCCGGAACCACACTCCCCGTAGGAACCGCCCGCTGCCGTGCTGGAGTCCCCGTCCAGCACGTTCCTCTTCGCGACAGCAGCCGGCGCAGCCACAGCTCGGTGGAGACCAGATCGGCCAGGCCGTCCAGCGGGAGCGGTTCTCCTTCGGCGGCCGAGCGCAGGGCCTTGCGGACGACGCGGGCCTCGACCAGGCCCGCGTCGGCGAGGAGCGGGGTGTCGAAGAGGGCGATCAGGTTGTCCACCGCCACGCGGAGCCCGGTGCGGGCGGCGGCCGCGTTCGAGGCGTGGGACGGGGCGCCCCAGCCGGGCGGCAGGTCGGCGACGCCGGCGCCCTCCAGGACGGTGCGCAGGATCGCGGCCCGCGCGCCGGGCTGGACGCGCAGGGCCTCGGGGAGCGCCCGGCAGGCGCGGACGACCTGGTTGTCGAGGAAGGGCGCGTGCAGGCGCTGGAAGCGCACCTCGGCCGCCTGTTCCAGGACGCGCAGGTCCGCGGCGTGCCGGGCGAGTGCCGCCCGCGCGCGGAACTCGCCGGGGCGCTGGCCCGGGCCGCCGGCACGCGTGGTGGTGTCCTGGAGGCGAACCGATACTTCAGCGAGGGCCTCGCCGGTCAGCCAGCGTGCGGCCGGGCCCGGCCTGGCCCAGGCGAGGGCGGCGAGCGAGGCCCCCACGGCTCCGCCCGGCTCGTCGAAGCGGCGGTGCAGCAGCCGGTCGGCGAGCGATTCGACGCCCGCCCGGTGCGGCATGCGGGCGAGCTTGCGGGCCGCGCCGTACACGCGCGCGGGCACAAGCACCGAACCGTCGGCCTTGGCCAGCGCCGCCACGGGGCGCACCATGTGGCGGCGTCTGCGGTCCATGAGGAGGTCGGCGAGGCGGGCCGGGTGGGCGTCGAGGACCTGCCGGGCTCCGTAGCCGGTGAAGTGGTCGGCACTGCCCGATGAGAGCCGGGCGCGGTGGCGCTGTGCGGTCACCAGGGTGGAGCTCGGCTCGTCCGTCAGGGGCCCGTCGAGGTCGGCGTAGGGCAGGGCGTCCTCGCCCGCGGCGACGACGACGTGGTGCAGGCGGGGGTTGGCGGCGATGGCGCCGGCCCGTTCCAGTTCGGCCTCGCGGCCGTTGACGGCCAGGTCGTTGAAGGTGACGGCGAGGAGGCGTTCGCCCGCACCCGTGCCGTGTCCGAGGACGGTGCCGGGCATGCCGGGCAGACCGGCCGCAAGGAGAGCGAGGGTTCCCGAAGCGGGTCCTCCGGAGAGGTCGGCTCCGATGCCGGGCACCGGCATGCCGCGGGCCGCGCGCCGTTCGGCGGGCCCCATGCCGGGCACCGGTCCGGGGTCGACGTCCATGCCGGGCACGTGGCGTGGGGCGGTGAGGCGGGCGCGTACGGCCTCGACGAGCGCCTCGCGGACGCCGTCCACGGCGCTGTCGGCGTCGGCGGCGGGCGCCGCGACGGCCAGCGATGCCACCGGTTCGTACCCGGCGATCTCCCGTGCGCCCGCGCGCAGGATCAGTGCGTGCCCCGGTGGTACGCGCCGCACGCCCTGGTACGGAGTCGAGTCGTGCAGTGCCTCGGGGACGTCGGGGGCGGCGAGCAGTGCCGCGAGGTGGCCGATGTCCAGGTGGGCCTCGATGAGGTCGGCCAGCGGCAGTGCGGCCGTCGCGTAGGCCGTGCCGCCGGACCAGGGGGTGTGGAAGACGGGCCGGGCGCCCGCGAGGTCTCCGGCGATCATGATGCGGCGGCCGACCTGGACGACCGCCGTGTAACTGCCGGACCACGCGGTCAGATGGCGCAGGGCGCCACCGCGGGCGGCGAGGAGGCCGACCCTCAGCTGCTCGTCGGAGGCTCCGCAGATGCCGAGGACCGCGATGCGGGTCCGCTCGTCGGCCGTCACTGTCCGTACTTCGTCGGCCCGCCAGTCGCCCACCGCCCAGAGCGGATCAGGGTCGCCCCACAGGAGTTGGGACCCCACGGGGTGCACGGTCTCGCCGTCGTCACCGGTGGCTCCGGCCGAGCCCACCACCGAGGGTCTCGCGGTGGTACTGCTCCAACCCACCAACCACCGCATCGCTGCCTCCACAGGCTGTGGACAGAACCGAGGTCCCATGCTGCCACGAAGGAGGCGTGCGGGAAGGGCTACGGGGCCGCTTGCGCGGCGGTGAATACGCCCTGGGTGAGCGGTGGTTGAAGAGCGAAACGAAGGCCCTCTCCTTGAGGATGCCTGGAGGATGCCTCGCGAGCGCCCTGTGCGCGTGGCGTACGCGGTCGTCACGGGTGCGGGCGCACTCCACACTCTTGGGCGGAATATCCCTTCCTGTACATGGACGCTTTTCGGCCAAATCGGCCTGTGATGGGCCCAGAACGGAACCGTTCGAAGGCAACACACAGCCCGGGAGGCGGTGTTCGCCTCCCGGACCGGTCCGCCGCCCGCGGGGATGGAGGCGGCGGTGTCCCCCAGCCCACTGACTCCAGCGCAGCGGGCCGACCCACGCATCGCCAATGGAAGCGCTCCCCTCATGGCCGGAGAAGAGCGCACACACAGGCGCACGGCCACACGGCGGGAGCACGCACCGCCGTCCGCGCACTTCCGCACGGACAACAATCTCGCCATCCGGAACTGCGCCTCTTAACGCTTGGGATGCGGCGAACTACGCTGTGTGTGCTGATGTTTTCGCGGAGGCATATACCTGGAGGATCGGCCAAACGCTCTTGCGGCCGCTATTCCGGCCACCGCGCGCGGAACCCGGGCAGGACGCCCGGATCGCGGCGCGCGGACGGCTCGGGTACGGCTGCCCCCGGGGGAACGCAGCACGAATGCCGAGCGGTCCAGCACTGCCCGGCAGCCGTCTGTGTCCGAGGGGTGGCGCATGTCCAGGGAGCAACGCGGGCCGAACGAAAAGCTCGGCACCGTTCTCGCCCTCGCGGGAATCAGCAATGCGGGACTCGCCCGCCGGGTCAACGACCTCGGCGCACAACGCGGGTTGACGCTCCGTTACGACAAGACATCGGTGGCCCGCTGGGTGTCCAAGGGCATGGTGCCGCAGGGCGCCGCGCCCCACCTGATCGCGGCGGCCATCGGACAGAAGCTCGGCCGGCCCGTGCCGCTGCACGAGATCGGCCTGGCCGACGCCGACCCCGCGCCGGAGGTGGGCCTCGCCTTCCCCCGTGACGTGGGAGCGGCGGTGAAATCCGCGACCGAGCTGTACCGCCTCGATCTGGCGGGCCGGCGCGCGGGCGGCGGGATCTGGCAGTCGCTGGCCGGCTCCTTCGCGGTCAGCGCGTACGCGACACCCGCGTCACGCTGGCTGATAACCCCGGCCGACAGCTCCGTCGCACGTGACGTCACGCGGGAGGTGCCGCGCGACGCCGTGCCCACCGACGACGGCGGCGCCCCGATGAAGGTCGGCCACAGCGACGTACTGAAGCTGCGGGAGGCCGCCGAGGACGCCCGCCGCTGGGACTCGAAGTACGGGGGCGGCGACTGGCGTTCCTCGATGGTCCCGGAGTGCCTGCGCGTCGAGGCGGCGCCCCTGCTGCTCGGCTCGTACTCCGACGAGGTCGGACGTGCCCTCTTCGGAGCGTCGGCCGAACTGACCCGCCTCGCCGGGTGGATGGCCTTCGACACCGGCCAGCAGGAGGCCGCGCAGCGCTACTACATCCAGGCGCTGCGGCTCGCGCGCGCGGCAGCGGACGTCCCCCTCGGGGGGTACGTCCTGGCGTCCATGTCCCTCCAGGCGACGTACCGCGGCTTCGGGGACGAGGGGGTCGACCTCGCGCAGGCCGCCCTGGAGCGGAACAGGGGCCTGGCCACCGCCCGCACCATGAGCTTCTTCCGCCTCGTCGAGGCGCGGGCACACGCGCGTGCCAACGACGCACCGGCTGCGGGGGCGGCGCTGCGGGCCGCCGAGGGGTGGCTGGAGCGGGCCAGGGACGGCGACCACGACCCCACCTGGCTCGGCTTCTACTCGTACGACCGCTTCGCCGCAGACGCCGCCGAGTGCTACCGCGACCTGAAGGCGCCGCGCCAGGTGCGGCGCTTCACGGAGCAGGCCCTGTCGCGCCCCACGGAGGAGTTCGTGCGCTCGCACGGCTTACGCCTCGTGGTGTCGGCGGTCGCCGAGCTGGAGTCCGGGAACCTCGACGCGGCGTGCGAGCAGGGGACGCGGGCGCTGGAGGTCGCCGGGCGGATTTCGTCCGCGAGGACCACCGAGTACGTGAAGGACCTGCTGCACCGCCTCGAGCCGTACGGGGACGAGCCGCGGGTCGTGGAGCTCCGCGAGCGGGCCCGGCCCCTGCTGATGGCTCCGGCGTAGCCGGCGGCCCCGGCCCCGCCCGGCCGCCCGCGGCACGGGTGAACCCCCGGCCGAGGCCGGGTGAACCGGCGCGGAGCGGTGGGGAAGGATTCGGCGCCCGAGGTTTGGCGGCGTTGTCAGTGGCGCAGGGCAGTATCTGTGGTGGGAGGTGAGGCGCGGTGAGGAAGCTCGCGTACGACTGCGACGTGCTGGTGATCGGCGGCGGGATCGTCGGTCTCGCGACGGCGTATGCCCTCACGCGCACCGCTCCCGGCACCACGGTCACGGTCCTGGAGAAGGAGCCGGGCCCCGCCCGCCACCAGACGGGCCGCAACAGCGGCGTGATCCACAGCGGGATCTACTACCGCCCGGGCTCGCTCAAGGCGAGGTACGCGGTCCGCGGCGCCGCCGAGATGATCAAGTTCTGCGCGGAGTACGGCATCGCGCACGAGGTCACCGGCAAGCTGATCGTCGCCACGGAGCGCGCGGAGCTCCCCCGACTGCACGCCCTGGTCCAGCGCGGCAGGGAGAACGGCATCCCGGTGCGCGAGCTGGGCCCCGCCCAGATATCCGAGTACGAGCCGGAGGTCCGCGGCCTCGCCGCCATCCACGTCGGCACGACGGGGGTCTGTGACTACAGCGCGGTGGCCCAGCACCTGGCCGACGCCTCCGGAGCCGACATCCGGTACGGGACGCGGGGCGAGGTCCGCCACATCGACCGCCGCCCCGACCGCGGCGTCGCGGTCCGCACCGCCGACGGCGGCATCGTCCGCGGCAAGGTCCTCGTGAACTGCGCGGGGCTGCACTGCGACGAGATCGCGCGGCTGGCCGGCGACGACCCGGGCATGCGGATCGTGCCGTTCCGCGGTGAGTACTTCGAGCTGGCCAGGCCCGAGCTGGTGCGCGGCCTCGTCTATCCCGTGCCCGACCCGGCCTTCCCCTTCCTCGGCGTCCACCTCACCCGGGGCATCGACGGCGGCGTCCACGTGGGCCCCAACGCGGTCCCCGCGCTGGCCCGCGAGGGGTACGACTGGACGGTCGTCCGCCCCCGCGAGCTCGCCGGGACCCTCGGCTGGCCCGGCTCCTGGCGCATAGCGCGCCGCCACTGGCGGTACGGGGCGGGTGAGCTGCGCCGCTCCGCCTCCAAGTCCGCCTTCACCGACGCGGTGCGCAGACTGCTGCCCGCGGTCCGCCCCGCCGACCTGGTCCCGGCCCCCGCGGGCGTCCGCGCCCAGGCGGTCCTGCGGGACGGCACGCTGGTCGACGACTTCCTGATCAGGGAGGGCGCGCGCACGGTCCACGTACTGAACGCGCCGTCTCCCGCCGCCACGGCGTCCCTCCCCATCGGCAGGGAGATCGCCCGGCGTGCGCTCGGCTCGTTGCGGGACGGCGCGGACGGATGAGGGCTCACGGGGCTCACAGGGCTACTCACGGGGCTCACGGGGCTCACAGGGTTCACAGGGTTCACCGGTGAGCGTTCCCTCGGCGGCCCCGTAAAATTGCCGCACTGTGTCTGACTCACCCCATACCCCTGGCACCCCCGACGCCCCCGGCGCTCCTGACGCCCCTGACGTCCCCGGCGCCGCCCGGCCGGGCGGCCGGGCGCAGGCCGCGCCGCGGTTCCCCGGAGGGCCCTCGCCGGACCCCGCGGGCTCGCACCACGAGCGGCGCATCCGCAGCTTCCAGCCCCGCCGCAGCCGCGTCACCACCAGCCAGGGCGACGCCCTGCGCCGGCTCTGGCCCAAGTGGGGACTCGACATCGACGGCCTGCGCACCCTCGACCTCGCCGAGCTCTTCGGCGACGGCGAGAAGCCGTCCGACCTGCCCGTCGTCCTGGAGATCGGCTTCGGCATGGGCGAGGCCACCGCCCAGATGGCCGCCGCCGACCCGGACACCGGCATCCTCGCCGTCGACGTGCACACCCCCGGCCAGGGCAACCTCCTCGGCCTCGCCGAGCGGGGCGGCCTGACCAACGTCCGCGTGGCGAACGGCGACGCGATCATCCTGCTCCGCGAGATGCTCCCGCCCGCCTCCCTCGACGGTCTGCGCGTCTACTTCCCCGACCCCTGGCCCAAGGCCCGCCACCACAAGCGGCGCCTGATCCAGCCGGAGTTCCTGACGCTGGCCGCGCCCTCCCTCAAGCCCGGCGCGGTGCTGCACTGCGCCACCGACTGGGAGCCGTACGCCGAGCAGATGCTGGAAGTGCTCACCGCGCACCCCGACTTCGAGAACACCCGACCCGACGGCGGATACGCGCCGCGCCCCGACTTCCGCCCCCGCACCCGCTTCGAGGGCCAGGGCCTGGACAAGGGCCACGTCGTCCACGACCTGCTGTTCCGCCGGGTCGCCCCGCCGCAGGACTGAGGCACCGTCGCGGCCGCTCCCCACCCTCGTTAGGGTCGACGACGTGGCCACGAGTCCTGCGTATCCGATACCCCCCGAGGCGCCCGCCCCGGGGGAGCTGCGGCGTGTCCGCTGGTGGCAGCGGCGCGCGATACGCGTGGCCGCCCTGGTCACCCTGCTCGCCCTCTCCGGCCTGGTGATCCTGGCCCTGGTCAGGGAGCAGACGGGCACCGAGGGCTTCCTGGTCGGGCTCGGCCTCGCGACCGTGCCGGTGCCGCTGCTCGTCGCCGCGTTCCGCTGGCTGGACCGGGTGGCGCCCGGCCCCTGGCGGAACCTCCTCTTCTCCTTCTCCTGGGGCGCCTGCGCGGCCGCCCTCATAGCGATCGTCGCGAACAGCTTCGCGATCCGCTGGATAGCCACCGCCACCGCCGACCCCACCAGCGCAGACACCCTGGGCGCGACCGTCATCGCCCCGATCGTCGAGGAGAGCGCGAAGGCGGCGGCCGTGCTCCTCGTCTTCCTCTTCCGCAGACGCGACTTCACGGGCATCGTCGACGGCGTCGTCATAGCCGGGGTGACCGCGACGGGGTTCGCGTTCACCGAGAACATCCTCTATCTGGGCAACGCCTTCGTCACCGACCAGCTCAGCCGCGAGAGCGGCCTCGCCTCCGTGACGGCCGCGACCTTCTTCGTGCGCGTCGTCATGTCGCCGTTCGCACACCCGCTGTTCACGGTCCTCACCGGCATCGGCTTCGGCATCGCCGCGCTGTCGGCGGAAGGCCGGCACGTGCGCCGCGTGCTGCTCCCGCTCTGCGGCCTGCTGCTCGCGATGGGCATGCACGCGCTGTGGAACGGCTCCGCGGTCTTCGGGCAGTACGGCTTCTTCACCGTCTACGCCCTCTTCATGCTCCCGTCGTTCGGCCTGCTGACCTGGCTGGCGATCTGGACCCGGCAGCGCGAACTGCGCATGATCCGCGCCGAGCTGCCCGTGTACGCGGCGGCGGGCTGGCTCACCCCGCCCGAGCCGTACGCGCTCGGCTCGATGCGCGCCCGCTCGCTGGCCCGCGACTACGCCTCGTACACCTGGGGCAAGGCCGCGGCCCGCACGGTCGCGGAGTACCAGATGTACGCGACGTCGCTCGCGTTCCTGCGCCACCGGGGCCGTCGCGGCCGGGCCGGACCCGACTTCGTCGTACGCGAGCGGGAGCTCCTCGAAAAGCTCTGGGAGCGCCGTGCGCCGGCCCGCCCCGCCCTGGCGTACGCGGCGGGGGCGACGGCACCGGTCATGCCCCCGATGCCGTACGCGCCGTACGGCCCTCCCCCGTACGGGCAGCCGCAGCCCCACCCGGCGTACGGCTACCCGGCGTACAACCCCTACCGCGACGGCTGAGCGCCGGGCGTCAGGCGGGCATGGCGGTCAGGCGGACGTGGCGGTCAGGCGGACGCGGTGGTCAGCGCCGCGATCTCCGGCTCCGTCAGCTCCAGGTCTCCGACCGCGAGCAGGGCGGGCAGCTGCTCCACCGTGCGCGCGGAGGCGATCGGCGCCGCCACGGTGGGCTGTGCCGTCAGCCAGGCGAGCGCCACGGTCGCGACCTGGGCGCCCCGCGCCGCGGCGATCTCGTCGAGCGCGGCGAGGACACGGTCGCCCCGCTCGCTCCCCACGTACTCCTCGACCCGGCCGCTCCGCGCGCTCTCCACCTGCGCACCCGGGCGGTACTTGCCGGTGAGGAAGCCGGACGCGAGCGCGTAATAGGGGACGGCCGCGAGTCCGGAGCGGGAGGCGACCTCCTGGAGCGGGCCCTCGTAGGTGTCGCGGGAGACGAGGTTGTAGTGCGGCTGCAGCGCGACGTACCGCGCGAGGCCCTCGCGGTCGGAGAAGTCGAGGGACTCCTGGAGCCGCTCGGGGCTGATGTTGGAGGCCGCGATCGCCCGCACCTTGCCGGCCGTGACCAGTTCGTCGAGCGTGCCGATGATCTCCTCGACGGGGACCGACGGATCGTCGTAGTGGGTGTAGTAGAGGTCGATGTAGTCGGTGCCGAGGCGGCGCAGCGAAGCGTCGACCGCGCCCTTGACGGTGGTGGCGGAGAGGCCCTTGTACTCGGGGTGCGCGCCGGCCTTCGTGGCGATGACGACGTCGGAGCGGTTGCCGCGCTCGGCCAGCCACTCGCCGATGAGCGTCTCGGACTCGCCGCCCCGGTTGCCCTCCACCCAGGCCGAATAGACGTCGGCGGTGTCGATGAAGTTGCCGCCGGCCGCGGTGTAGGCGTCGAGGACGTCGAAGGACGCCGTACGGTCCGCGGTCCAGCCGAAGACGTTGCCGCCGAGGGAGAGGGGGAAGACCTCGAGGTCGGAAGAGCCGAGCTGGCGAAGAGAAGTCATACGTCGCTCAACGCGCCGACCGGAGACCTAATTCCGTTCCGTGTATGGCTCACGAAACCGGCGGGGTCATGTCAGGGGTTCAGGCCCTTGCTCTGCAGCCAGCCGAGGGGGTCGATCCCGGCGCCGCCGGGCGTGTGGACCTCCAGGTGGAGGTGCGGGCCCGTGACGTTGCCTGTCGCGCCGACGCGGCCGATCACATCGCCCGTGCTGACCTTCTGGCCCGCGCTGACGTTGAGCGAGGACTGGTGGCAGTACCAGACCTCCGTGCCGTCCTCGAGTTCGAGCACGGTGCGGTAGCCGTAGGCCCCCGCCCAGCCGGCCTCCTTGACGGTGCCGGTGTGCACCGCCTTGAGGGGGGTACCCGTGGGAGCGGCGAAGTCCAGACCCGTGTGGTGCCCGGAGGACCACATGGAACCGGCGTCACCGAAGTGCGACGTGAGGGTGTACGAGGAGGTGGGGATGGCGTAGCTCTTGGCGAGCTTGGCCAGGCGCTCGGCCTCGGCCTTCGCCTTCCGGGCCTCCTCCTCCTTCTTCTTCTTGGCGGCGGCCTTGGCGTCCGCGGCCTTCTCGGCCGCCTTCTGCTGGTCGGCGGCTTCCTCGGCGGCCTGCTCGGCGGCGGCCTGCTCGGCCGCGGTCCGCACGGCGGTGTCCGCCTGGTTCTGCTGGTTCTCGGCCTGCTGCATGATGCGGGCGCGCAGCGCCTCGCCCGCGTCGGTGGTGCCCTGCTCGGCGTCGGTGGTGCTGACACCCGCGGCGGTGAGGGGGGCCGCGACGGCGGACGCGTTCGTGTCCGCCGAGTCGTCGGACATCAACGACCCGACGCCGGGAAGGGACTTGGCCTCCGGCAGCGAGTCCGCGACGGCGCCCACGCCCGGCAGGTCGGGCATCGATATGGAGACCGGCGGCTTGCCGTCCTGCGCGGTGGCGATGCCGCCCGCGCCGACGGCGGCGATGACGCCCACGCCGAGCACGGTGGAGCTGCGCGCGAGCCCGCCGCCGCTCTTCTTGTGCACGCGGTGCCTGCCGCGGACGGGACGGATGGACTCCTCGGTGGGGTTCCACTCCTCGAAGGCGTCGAGGGAGTCCTCGTCGTACGAACCGAAGTCGTCGTCATTCGGTATGTACACGGCTCGGGGGGCAGGCCGGTTGGACGCCACTGGGGCGCGCTCCTTTCCTTCCTTCTCGCCTACCGGGTTAGCTGACGGGTTCGGAGCAGGAAGGTCTCCTACGAACACCTGGCACGGATGCACAGATGCCCGATTCACCCCAAGTTGGTGGTTCCCCGGCTCCCTTGCGGGATTAGGCGCGTGCGCGCGGAGCCGCCTCTAGTGACGGCTGGGACGACCGCGCTGCGTTATCGAACGTTAATAGACAGCGGGTCCGTATTCCAAGCTGTTCCAGCTGATCGTTAACGCTCACCGGCTGTACGTACCGGGACACGAGGGGGCGGAACGGGGCGAGTTGACCCGGGGTCACCAAACACCGGAGCTTCACATTTTCTTGACAGTGTGTCAGTTGTTATGCGGAGGGGTGCCCTTCAGTCACCGGTGGTGACCTCCGGATCGCCGGCGACGGGACGCCGCACCGCGAGCAGCGCCATGTCGTCCGTCATGGCGCCCCCGGTGTGCCGCCGCACCTCCCCCGCGAGGGCGGCGAGCAGCGCGTGCGGCCCGCCGCGGCCGGGAAAGATCCGCCCGCCGAGCCGCGCCGCGGGATCGTAGAACTCCCCCTCCGCGTCGCGCGCCTCCGACAGGCCGTCCGTGTAGAGGAGCAGCGTCGCGCCGGGCGGGAACTCCGACTCGTCCGCCCGGTCCGGCCAGAACCCCAGATCACCCATGCCGAGCGGCAGCGCGGGCTCGCTCGCCGACATGACGCACAGCCGCCCGTCACCGCGCAGCAGCAGCGGCGGCGGGTGCCCGCGGTTGATCAGGCGTACGGAACCCTCCCCGTGCCGGATCTCGGCGAGCACGGCGGTCGTGAACCCCTCGAACGCGTCGAGCCCGTCGCGCCGGGTGCCCTCACGTGCGAGCGCCCGCTCCAGGCGCTGCGCCACCGCCTCCAGGCTCGCCTCCTGCTCGGCGGCCTCCCGGAAGGCACCGATGACGACGGCGACCGCCGCGACCGCGCCCATGCCCTTGCCCCGTACGTCCCCGACGATGAGCCGCACGCCGTGCGGGGTGTCCTGCACCGCGTACAGATCGCCCCCGATGAACGCGTCGGCCTGCGCGGCCTCGTACCGCGCCGCGATGTCGAGCCCGCCGATGCGCGGGTCGGGCGCGGGCAGCACGGCGCGCTGGGTGGCCTCGGAGATGGAGCGGGCGATGGCGAGCCGGTCGTTGCCGCGCCGGACGACACGGTTGATGACGATCGCCAGGGCGGCGACGGTCGCCACGGTGAGCACCTCGGTGACGGCCTCCACGTGGGCGCCGACGCTGTTGCCGTAGTGCAGGACGAGGACGGCGCACGTGGCCGCCGCGCCGGTCAGGACGGTGTTGAGCAGCGAGTAGAAGGGAGCGGCGATCAGGGGGGCCGCCGTGAAGAGCGGGGCGGCGGTGAACTCCGGCGGGGTCGCGGCGTCGTACAGGACACCGACGACGAGGAGCAGGAGGGGCAGCACACGGACGAAGGTCCGCTCGGGCCCGGTGGCCCCCCTGGCCCCCCTGTTGTCGGGTCCTCCTCGCTGCCCCACCGCTTGTCTCCCGCCGCCTCCGCGCCCATCACCGCGCTCCACTCAGGGTTCCCGCAGCGGGGGAAGGGTGCGAGCTGATGCGGGCCGACCGGGTTACGGGGCCGGGAAACACCTGAGGCCGGGAAGCTGATGCTTCCCGGCCTCAGGCCTTCAGTAGCGGGGACAGGATTTGAACCTGCGACCTCTGGGTTATGAGCCCAGCGAGCTACCGAGCTGCTCCACCCCGCGTCGGTAAACACAACTCTACGTCATCCGAAGGGGTGCGTCGAACCACTTCGGCCCCAGGCGCGTGAACCCCTACGCGCTGTCGGCGTGCGTGAGCGTCTCCCAGGCCACGAAGAGGCCGTCCGTCCCCTCCGGCCGCCGCTGCTCCGTGTACCTCTGGGTCTGCGGCATCTCCAGGTGCAGCCGCCCCCGCAGGTGGTTCAGGCCGACCTCCGTGTCGGGCCCCAGGTCGCGCCGCACCTTGCCGCCGCACAGCCAGGGCGGCACGCGCGCGCCCAGCTGGTACTTGGCGTGGAACTCGAAGGCGGCCCGCAGCCGGTCCCTGACCTCCCCGTACAGGTCGACGCCCTGGTGGCGGGCCGTCTCCGCCAGGTGCGAGGCGGCCGCGAGGGAGTAGCCGGCGTGCTTGAAGTTGCGGCAGGTCTCCTGGGAGAGCCCGTCGACGTAGGTGCCCTGCCCGAACCAGTACTTCTTCAGCTCGGCGGCGGTGTCGAGGCCGCTGCCCTGCGGGGAGACCGGCAGCTTCCCGTCCGACTCCAGGTAGAAGTACGCGGGCACACGCGTCCTGAAGTGCCCGACAGCCCGCTCGAACGTGGCGTGGTCGTCGAGGAAGACGGCCATGCTCATGGTGGCGTCGGCCATCACCAGGTCCCAGTTGCCGTTGCGCTCGACGGCCCCGTCCCTGACCAGGGGCAGGTAGGCGTTGCGCAGCATCCGCTCGAAGCGCAGGAGCTGCCCGTCGGTCCACCCGTCGTACGTGTAGCGCACGGCCTCGGCGGCACGCGCCCAGGACGAGGCGGCCCAGGCGGTCTGCAGCCCGGCGTTGTCCTCGGTGTGCCCGGTGATCACCCGCGACCAGGCGTCCATGATCTGCACGGCCTTCTCGGCGTGCGCGCGTTCACCGGTGACGTTCCAGAGCAGGGCGTGGGTGTACGCGGCCAGGGCGTCCTCACGTTCTTCGACGCAGCCACGGCCGGGGCGGGTGTCGGGCGGACACGCCACCACGGCGTACGGCCGCGCCCGGTAGTCCGCCGCCCCGTACTTGCTGTCCCGCATCTGCTCGAACGCCCCCAGCCAGGGCTGCTCCCCGGCCCGGACGTGGGCGCGGGCCCGCCCGAGCTGCTCCTTGCCGACGAGCACGCCGGGGTGCGTGAACGCCAGGTCGAGGGGGCGGGCGGCGGCCGTACGACCGCCGGACCCCTCGTCGCCGTCACCGCCGCAGGCCGCGGCGAGCCCGAGCAGCAGCACCACAAGACCCGCGCCGAGAACCCGCCGCCCCGCTCCGCCCACGGCTGCTGCCATCACTGCACCTCCGGATCGGGCCCCGCGGACCTGACGGTCCAGCGTGGCCCGGCGCCCGGCCGGACGCACGGCGGGCCGAGCCGTCCGGGCGAGCCGCCCCGGCGGGTCAGGCGGTGGGGCGGCGCAGCAGCGTCTCGATGAAGTGGGCGCTGAAGTCGCGCGGGCCGGTGCCGAGCGCCACCCGGCCCGGGTGCTTCGCCCGGTCGAGAATGGACGCCGAGTAGCTGTAGCGGCCTGCCCTGGCCTCCGGCAGGAACACGGTCTGGCCGCGGCCCAGTTCGCTCGCGCACTCGACGACGACCGTGCCGGAGCCGAGGGAGACGAAGGACTCGTCGGCCGCGACGCCGACGGCCAGCGGGTCGTGCAGGGGGCACGATCCCTGGTCGCGGAGTGTGTCGTACGCCTTCAGGTAGGCGCGCATGATGCGGGCCGTCAGCTCCTGGCCGGGTCCCGCGGCGTCCAGGCGGGCCAGGTCGTCGTGGGTGAAGTGCCAGCCGTGCGTGGCGTCGAGACCGACCATCGTGTACGGGATGCCGCTGGAGACCACGATGTCGGCGGCGTCCGGGTCCGCCCAGACGTTGAACTCGGCGACCGGCGTGCAGTTTCCCGGCACCTGGGCGGCCCCGCCCATGAACACCAGCCTGCGCACCCGGTGGGCGAAGCCCGGGTCCTGGAGCAGGGCCGTGGCGATGTTGGTGAGCGGCCCGGTGGCGACCACGGTCAGCTCGCCCTCGCACTGCCGCGACAGACGCAGCAACGCGGCGGCCGCCGGTTCGCTCTGCTCGGGTGCCGTGGAGTCCGGGAGGACCTCCTCCCCCAGACCGGTCGGACCGTGGAAGTCCGAGGTGCTGTCCACCCGGCTGATGGTGCGGCCGGCGCCGGGGTGCACCGGGACATCGCCGTCGATACCGAAGGCGCGGGCCAGTCCCCTGGCGTTGCGGAAGACCTGCTCCATGGGGGCGTTTCCGCCGACAGCGGTATACGCCTTGAGATCCCACAGCCCACTGCCGAGCAGATATTGCAGGGCGACAGCATCGTCCAGACCGGGATCGCTGTCGAGGACGATCGGCGCGAGGGCCACGGAACACCTCTTCATTTATTCTTCGAAAGTCTCACTGTCATGATCAGGTTAGGATGCCGCCACCGTAGAGAAATGCAGGTCAGGGGGTCACATTGCCGCCTGACAGTGATACGAGGGGTACCGCGGTGACGAAGGTGTCGGACGCCACACGTGGAGCGGGACAGGGGCACACACAAGCCCTGGACGAAGGTTGTGAGGATTCATCCCCGAAATCGCCACAAGACTCGATCCCTTACCTCCGGGATGAGGACCGGAAGGTTTATGGATGGATTTCCAGGGCCGAGCCTTCGGACGTCGGGGAGATTTCCGCGGGCGTCGGGATGCGGCCGGAGGAAATAGAGAATTCACTTGCCAGGCTGACCCGGCTGCGGCTGGTCCGCGTCGATCCGGGCTCGGAATCCGATTACTCCGCGGTGGCCCCGGAAACGGCGAGGGTCGAGCTCCTCGGACCTCTGCAACGCGAGATCGACCAGCGGCAGCACGCGGTCGACCGCACCAGGATCGCCCTGCACGAACTCACGGAGGTGTACCGGAGAGAGGCGGCGCGCTGTGCGGGAAGCACGCCCGTGGAAGTCGTCACCTCACCGGGCCGGGCGCTGGAGCTGACCCTGGAAATGGCCGCCGCCTGCCGTTCGGAGCTCCTGTGCTCCGAACCCGACGTGTCCGCCGCCGTCACCTCCGCGGGGCACGCTCAGTCCGACTGCAGATTCCCGTTGAGCACGGATGTCCAGGTCCGCACGCTGTTGGCCCACACGGCTCGGTTCCGGCGGGAACTCATCACGCACATGCGGGCCCAGACGCAGCGGAACACCACATATCGCACCCGCAGCGACGCCTTCATGCGGCTGCTCGTCTTCGACCGGCAGGTCGCGGTCTTCTCCCATCACACGCGTCCCGGCGGAATCGTGCTGGCGCGGGACCCTTCCGTCGTCGCGTTCGCCGTCGCCGCCTTCGAGCGGGCGTGGAACCGGGGAACGGAATTCAGTACGTCCTACGAGCGTGACGTGGTGGACGAGCTTTCCGAGAGCACCAAGCGCACGATCCTGCACCTCATGGTGCAGGGCGTCGAGGACCGGCTGATAGCGCGGCGGCTGAACATGTCGCTGCGCTCGTGCCAGCGCCACATCGAGGTCATCATGAAGCGCTTGGGGGCCAAGAACCGCATGCACGCCGGGTTCCTCGTCAGCGAGCGCGGCCTCCTGCACGAGCAGGAGGCCGCGACGGAACCCGAGCGTCACTGTCTCTGAACCCCCGCCTGCGCCGAAGCGGGTCCCGGCCCGGGCTACGTCCCGCATCCGCACGAGCCACCGGCCTCCAGGCGCGGACGGCCCGGGTCCACGCCGGGCGGTGCAGGCGAGGCCGACGGCGGCGGGACGGCGGCCCCGGCGCCCAGCGCGTCCAGGGCCGCCCGCACGAGCAGGTCCGGAGCGGTCACCACGGTCGTCAGCGCGGGGGTTTGGAAACCCGCCTCCCTGATGCCGTCCTGACCCACGACGGCCAGACCGCCGGGGACCGGAATCCCCAGGGAACGCGCCGCCGCGACGACACCCAGCGCCTGCTCGTCGGTCCCGCACACGACGGCCGTGGGGCGCTCCCACTGCGGTCGTACGTCGAGCAGCTCCCGCGCCGCCTCGTAGGCGCCGAGCCGGTCACCGGGCACGGGGAACAGCCGCCCGTGCGCGCCCGCGTCCGCGAGCGCGGCCCGCCAGCCCGCCGCGCGCTGGGCGGCCACCGGGTTGTCCGGCTCCGCGAAGAAGCAGATGTCGCGGTGACCGTGGTCCAGCAGATGCTCGGTGGCGAGTCTGCCGCTCCCGGTCTCGTCGCCGGTGAACGTGCCGGGCCGGGGCTCGGTGGGCGCCGGCCCGTACAACTGCACCACGCGGGTGCCCTCGTGGGTGATCAGGTCGACGGTGCCGGGGAGCGGCCTGGCCCCCACCACGACGAGTCCGGCGATCCTCATGCCGAGGAAGGCGTCGCGGTAGTACGGCTCCCGTTCGGACCGCAGCCCCGAGTTGCCGACCACCACCGTGAACCCGCGTCGGCTCGCCGCCTGTTCGAGCGCGTGCACCATCTCCGAGAGGAAGGCCCGCCGCATGTCCGGGACGACCACACCGATGAGACCGGTGTCGCGGTGCCCGGCCATGGCCTGGGACAGCCGGTTCGGGCGGTAGCCGAGCCGGCGTATCGCCTCGTCCACGCGGCGGCGGGTCTCCGGAGCGACGCCCCGGGGCCCGTCGTTGAGCACATAGCTCACCACCGCTGTCGAGACACCGGCGAGGCGGGCCACATCGTCCCGGGTCACCCGCCTCACCTGTGCGCCGAAGGCCACGTCAGCCGGTCATGCTGATCGCCGCGGCCCGGGCCGGCAGCGGGACCTCCAGCAGACGGGCGGCCTCCTCAACGGCTCCGTACAAGGAGTCGCTGACCGGCGCGCCGACGCCGTCCAGGCAGTCGGCGTGCTCGGCCCCGCCCGAGTACAGGACGGCCCGTACCCCGGCCGCATCAGCGGCCCTGGCGTCGTCGCGGGAGTCGCCGATGGCCACGATCCGGGCCGCGGGCAGCTCCAGGAGGTCGATGTGGCGCCGCATGGCCTCCGCCTTGGTCCCGCCGGTCGGGCCGCGCCGCCCGTCGACCCGGACCAGCCAGGGGGACAGACCGAGCCGGCCCACCTCACCGACCAGGTCCTGGTGGGTGTGGAGGGACAGGAGGGACGCGGTGTGCCCGGCCTCGGTCCAGGCGGCCAGCGCCTCGACGGCCCCGGAGACCAGCTCCGTCTGGGTCGGCGCGTACTCCAGGTAGTTCCGCTGGAAGACGCCGTCGGCCTCGAGCCACTCCTCCTGCGTCAGCTCACGCCCCAGGAGGGTGGCGTAGAAGCGGGGCACGGGCACGCAGAACGTCTTGCGGAAGGTGTCCATGTCGATCGACGGGACGCCGAGCCCGACCAGCGAGTCGTTGAGAGCCCGCAGGCGCGGCGCGTTGTCGTCGAGGAGGGTTCCGTTGAAGTCGAAGACGATATGGGCGGTGCGCGCCACTTTGCCGCCCGTCACTGGCCCGCTCCGACAGCCGGTGACGTGCCGGCCCCGGACTGCGCGTCGCCGGCCCCGGACTGCGCGTCCGGCGCGGCCACGCTGACCGGCATGTCCAGAATCCCGTGGAACGTCGGGTTGCTGGTCCAGCGGGGGTTGTCGAGGTCGTAGCGCGGCCGGATGTCGGGAACCCTGGCCAGGACGCCCTTGAGGACCTCCTCGACCTCGACGCGGGAGAACGCGGCGGCGATGCACGCGTGATAGCCGCCGCCGAATCCCAGGTGCCTGCGGCCCGCCCGGTCCAGACGGAAGGCCTCGGGCTCCTCGAAGGCGTTCGGGTCGCGCCCGGCCGCACCCAGGTAGAAGTAGACGGAATCCCCCTTCTTGATGGTCTTGCCGTGCACCTCCACGTCCTCGGCGGCGTGCCGGGTGATGAACTGCGTCGGCCCTTCCAGCCGGATGCCCTCCTCGACGGCGGGCGTGAGCAGCTTCTCGGGGTCCGCCTTCACCGCGGCGAGGGCGTCCGGCGTGCGGAACAGCAGGTGGAGGCAGTTGCTCAGCAGGAACTGGGGAATCTTGTGGCCGCCGAAGATCAGGTGGATCACCTGCGTCATGACCTCGCTGTCCCGCAGCTGGCCGCCCTCGCCCGGCTGCTCGGAGATCAGCCGGGACAGCAGGTCGTTCTTGGGAGCCGCACGGCGTTCGGCGATGGCGTCCGTCAGGTACGCCACGATCTCGCGCATGCTCTGCCGGGTCTGCGCGCTGATCTCCCGGTCCGGCACCGGCGAGACGACGAAGTCCTGCATGAAGGCAGCGATGTCGTCGGACCACTGGATGAAGCGCTTGACCTCGTCACCGGGTATGCCGAGCATCTTGCACAGCACCAGTGCCGGAATGGGGTGGGCGACCTCGGTGACGAAATCGAATTCGGTGCCGTTGCGGAGCAGCACATCATCAAGCTGCTCGGAGACGATTTTGGCGATCTCGGGCTGGATCAGCGCGATCTCGGCGCTCAGGAACGCACGGTTCATGTGGCCGCGCAGTTCCGCGTGGCGGGGACGGTCGTTGTAGACCATCCACGTGGAGATGATGTCGATGATGTCCGAGAACTCCGCGCGCTCGCCCTCGGGGACGATTTCCATCTTGGCGGGCACGAGGCGGCTGGTGATGAAGCGTTCACCGACCAGAAGCTTGGAGACGTCTTCGTAGCGGGTGATGAACCAGGAGTCCGTCTCTTCGTGCCAGAACACCGGCTCCGTCTCCCGGAGTTCACCGTATATCTGATAACGAAGCTCTTCGAACTCGGGGGAGTTGACGCTGAATTGTGCGACGCCGCCGTTGTGCTTGATGCTCATGGAGCAGCACGCTAGGCGCGCGTACGCCGATCCACACCCCCCGGACACACGTCGCCTCGCCGCCATGCGCATACACGACACAGGGCGCCGGCAAGCCCTGATTTCACCGCCGTGGACACTGATCCAGGGATTGCGGACCACCGGGCCCCCCGCACGGCCGCCGCCCGCCGTCACCCGCTGTGGCTCGCCGACACACCCCGAACACCCTCCCCACCCGCACCGCACCCGCACCCGCACCCGCACCCGCACGGAGACTTCATTGACTGCCGAAGCAGGCCAGGCCGACCCAGCACTCATATCCACCGGCCCGCGCCGCCTCCCTGTCCTCAAGCTCCTGGCCTTCACCGCGGCCGGTTTTCTGGCGATCACGACCGAGACCGTGCCGGCCGGTCTGCTCCCCCGCATCGAGGACGGGCTCGGCGTCTCCGAGAGCCTTGTCGGGCAGCTCGTCACGAGTTACGCCCTGGGAGCCATGGTCGCGGCCGTGCCCGTGATCGCGGCGACCCGCGGAATGCGACGCCGCCCGCTGCTCATGTGGGCCATCGCCGGACTGATGGTGTTCAACGCCGTCACCGCGCTCTCGTCCAGCTACCCGCTGACGCTCGCGGCGCGCTTCCTGGCGGGTATGGCGACCGGCGTCATCTGGGGTCTGCTGGTCGGGTACGCGCGCCGTCTGGTGCCCGAGCGGCAGCAGGGGCGTGCGCTGGCCGTCGTCGGCGTCGGACAGCCCGTCGCCCTGACGCTGGGCGTGCCCCTGGGCACCCTTCTCGGCGACGTGGTCGGCTGGCGCGGCGTGTTCTGGATCATCTCAGGGCTCGCCCTGGCGCTCATCGTCTGGATACGCGCCCTGCTGCCCGACTTCCCCGGCCAGGCGGCCTCCGCCCGGCGCCCGATCGCCTCCGTGGCCGCGCTGCCCGGCGTACGGCCCGTCCTGCTCGTGGTCCTGCTGTGGATCCTGGCCCACAACATTCTCTACACCTACGTCTCCCCCTACCTGACCGCAGCCGGGCTCGGCGGACGCGTCGACGCGATGCTGTTCGTGTTCGGGGCCGGCGCGGTCATCGGGATCTGGGGCACCGGCGCTCTGCTGGACCGGGCTCTGCGCGCCGTGACGCTGGTGAGCCTGGCCGGTTTCGCGGCGGCGGCCCTGCTGCTCGCCATCGGCCTGCACTCGGCCCCCGCGGCGGTGATCGGCATCGTGTGCTGGGGTATCACCTTCGGCGGCGCGCCGACCTTGCTGCAGACGGCTGTCGCCGACGCGGCCGGCGAGGACGCGGACATCGCCCAGTCCATGATGGTGACGGTGTTCAACCTCGCGGTGGCGGGCGGCGGCGTGGTCGGCGGCCTGCTGCTCGACGAGGCCGGCGTGACCGCTTTCCCGTGGGTCCTGCTGGCCCTCGCCGTGGCGGCGGGCACGATCGTGTTCATCGCGCGAACGAACGGCTTCCGCCAGGGCGCGCGGGCCGCGGACTGAAGGGACCCCGGGAAAACGCAACAGCGCCCGAGCCGACTTCCGTCGACCCGGACGCTGCGTAGCAGGTCAGAGGGGCTAGGGCGACGTATGACGCTCTGGTGGACCGGGGATCAACGCAAGGCGAGCAGCATCACGTCGTGAAGCTCAGCGCCCTCCCAGGGGCGTGCCTCGCCGACCTTCCGGTATCCCCATGCTCGATAGGCGGCCACCGCCGCCTTGCTCTCCGGATGGACGTTCAGCAGCACCCGTTCCGCCTCGACACCGTCGAGCAGAGCGTCATGCAGCCGCCGGGCGATACCGAGCCCCCGCCAGTCCACACATACGGCAAGCTCCATGAGCCCGAAGGTCCGGCGCCCGTCCTCGCGCCGCATGTCGTCGTCCACAGGCGTGGTGAGTTCTCCCCACCACCCAGTGTTGGCGCCGAGGGGGTAGCCGTAGGCCATACCGACCGGCTCGCCGTCGGCCCTGCGGGCGAGGGCGCCGCGGAAGGTACGTTTACGGCTCTGTGAGCGGAAACGGCGGAACGTCGCCTCGACGGCGTCCTCGCCCTCGCTGTAGGGCGGTTCGGCGAACGCCTCGGCGTAGACCGCCCGGAACGCGGCCTCGACCCGCGCCGCCTGTGGGCCGTCCATCCGCCTGACGTCGACGGTGCCGTTCTGCGTCATTCGATGCTCCCTCGTACGGTCTCGTGCATGCGCTCCGCACAGTCCCGGGCCGCCCTGTTGTCGATGCGAGCGGCAGTGCGCTGGAACTCGCGCAGCTTGCCGGCCAAGCGGGGCGAGGAAATGCCACCGTACGCGTCCAGAACGGCGCTCATCTCCGCGCACCCCGCCTCGACTTCCCCAGCAGCGAGCAGTACACCCGCTAGCTTCACGCGATACGAGGCACTGTTGCGGGCCAGGTCGCCACCGATCCCACGCACGGCCGCCCGCAGGGATAGGGATACAGCCTCCAGCAGCCGTCCGACGACCCGGACGCCCTCGTCTGCCGCCGTGACGGTGCACCCGATCCGGAGCCCGACGACAGACCCACCCCGCAGGTCGCACTCGATCCGGCCCGTCGCCAATACCCATGACACAGCCCCCTTCTGCCTTCGGGCGGGAGGGGGCCTTTCGTCATGCTCGGCGCCGGGGTTGACAGACACCTCACATCGAAACGGCCCTGCCCATACGCTGACAGTGTCGAGCTGTTCAGAGAGGGGCAAGGCCGCAATGTCTCCAGATGCTCCCCGGGACCCTTACGCCGACCCACTGCGATTCGGGCAACGCGTGCAAATTCTCCGCGAGCGCCGCGGAATGACGCGGCCTCAACTCGCGGACTTCGTGGGCGTCTCACCGCACACCTTGAAGAAGATCGAGAATGGACAGCAGCAGGCTCCCGGCTTGGAAATGGTGCTCCGCATCGCCGAAGCGCTGCGAGTGCGCAATCTTGCCGACCTGACAGGCCAGCCCGAGGACATGCACATTGACCTCTTCACCGGCCCCGGGCACCCGCGGCTCGCGTCCGTGAAGGCCGCGGTCGACTCCTTCACCCTGGGATCCGACGTCGAGCCGCCGCCGGTAGCGCATCTTGAGGCGCGCCTTCACGCCGCGTGGAAGGCCCGTCACCAGGCTCCCAACCACCGGGAGGTCATCGGCAAGTTGCTGCCCGACCTCATCCGCGACGGGCAGGCACTGGTGCGTCACGCGGACACAGCGTCCGACCGTCGCGCCGCTCAGGCGCTACTCGCGGAGTCGTACAGCCTCTGCCAGTTCTTCGCCGCTTATCAGCCCGACAGCAGCCTTCTCTGGCGTGTCGCCGAACGCGGCATGACTGCTGCCCAGGAGTCGGAGGACCCGCACGCGATCGGTGTGGCGGCGTGGCTGCTCGCTCAGGCGCACCGTGATAGCGGCCCGCGCCACTTCGACGCGGCCGACGCAGTCAATCTCGAAGCCATCCGATTCCTCGACCCGCTGCTGCCAGACGCCTCGGACGATGTGCTCGCCATCGCCGGAGCGCTGGAGTTCGAGCTCGGCTATACCGCGGCTCGTCGCCGGGAAACCGGTACCGCATGGCGGCATTGGGATAAGGCGAATGACATGGCCGAGCGGCTGCCACGGGGCTACTACCACCCGGTGACGTCCTTCTCTCGCGCCATCATGGGCGCGCACGCGGTCACCGTCGCCGTCGAGCTGCACCAGGGCGGGGAGTCCGTGCGCCAGGCGGCGAAGGCGGACAAGGCCGTCATCAGCTCGCGGCCTCGCCGGGCGCGGCACAGGATCGAGGAGGCCCGCGGGTATCAGCTCGACGGGCAGCCCGACGTGGCGATCGCCACGCTGCAGAAGGCGAACGAGGCGGCGCCAGAGACGATCGCGTACAACGGGTACGCACGCCGGATCATCCTCGAAGAGGTCGAGTCGAAGGTGGCCGAGCGCCGTCGGCGGGCGTCGGAGCTTGCTGTGGACGTCGGCATTTTGGCGGCATAGAGGGGACCGGATTCCGGTCCTCCCTCATCGTCTGCCGCCCCTACGGTCGCGCATGTGAGGCACATCACTGCGGCTGTGAGGGTAGGCGGATGACGACCGGACGGGAAGACAGGGACGCACTCAGTGCGAAAAGTGACGACCCCCCAAGGCTGTTGAGCGCTGCGTTCGACTTGCTGGCACGCGCGCAGGACGCGCCGCAGCAGGCCCACCGGGAGTGGATGGAAACGGGCATCGCTCTCCTGCCGCTGGGGAAGCGGTTCAACTCGGTGTGCCTGCCCGCGCGGCTCGTGCACGCGGCCACCGGGACCGACGACCTTGAGCTCGTGGCCGTGACCCTGGCGCACCTGCTCCGTGGGCCCGTCATCCACAACCGCCCACAGCGCCAGTACTACGCGCTGACCACGCCGTTCCCTCCGGCGCGGTGGGAGTACCCCGACGAGGCTCCGATGCTGGGCACCGGTCACTTCCTGAGCGTGCCGGCGTCCGACCTCACGGGCCCGACCGGCCTGTACTGGGCCGTGCGGCCCCGCATGGTCGGCGACCTGTGCCCCGTGCAGTCCGTCGCCGCCCTGCTCACCATCGCCCGCGACCACCTCCGGAGGCCGCGATGAGCCTGACCGAGACGACCACCGAAGAGCGGCAGGCGCAGAAGACGTACAACGCCCTCCTGGCGCACCTCGACGACTGCTCGCCCTGCCAGTCCGAAGAAGACTGCGCCGAGGGGACGCGAATCCGCCGCGCGGTCCGCGCAACACGAAGCGCAGTGACAGAGAGCCCGGCGCTGCGGGCGGCACGGGCTCAGGCCCGGATGGCGACCCGCGATGAGTGAGGGCACACGGTTCTGCTGGAGCTGCGACCAGCCGATCCTCACAGGGCAGGCGGTCGTGACAGCCGCGAAGGTCTCCATCTCGGGCGGTGGCGCGGCCGTCCTCCTGCACGCGACGTGCTCGAAGCCGCGCGCCTTCGTACGCCGCTACCCCGCCTAGCCCCCGGCCGCGGCCCCGTCGAAGGGACCGCGGATACGGGGAGGGGCCGCCCACCGCTACACGAGATCGCGGAGCCGGGGCCGCGTCACTCCGTCAGGGTCGCTACCGGCACGTCCATCACCCAAGCCACGCGTGTCGTCATCGGGCAGGTCTCGCACCTGACCCTAGCGATCTTTGAGCCCCCGAAACGCACCGCAGGCCCAGATCAGATGTCGTCTGACCTGGGCCTGAGCTGTAGACCGTGTGGGACTCGAACCCACAACCAATGGATTAAAAGTCCACTGCTCTGCCAATTGAGCTAACGGTCCTCGTCGGTGCACCCCCGAGCATAGCGGGACGGGCCCCGGAGTCCGATCGGGTATCGGTGTACGACGCCAAAAGGCCCGCACGACGCGTACGTCGTGCGGGCCTGGCTACAGGTCAGCTGTTGCGCTTCCAGCGCGGCTTGTCGTCGCGGCGGCCGAACGAACCCGTGCCGGAGCCGGTGCGGTCGTCGCGGCGGTTGTACGACGGGCGGTCGTGACCGCCGGAGCGGAAGCCGCCCGAGCCGCCGGAGGGGCGGTCGTCGCGACGGTCGCGGTTGAACGGGCGGTCGCTGCCACGGTGGCCGCCAGCCGGACGGTCGTCACGACGCTCGAACGAACGACCACCGGACGGACGGTCGTCGCGACGGAAGCCACCGCCACGGTTGTCGTCACGACGGTCACGGTTGAAACCGCCACCGCGGTTGTCGTCACGACGCTCGAAGGAACGGCCGCCACGGTCACCACCGGAGGGGCGGTCGTCGCGGCGGAAGCCACCGCCACGGTTGTCGTCACGACGGTCGCGGTTGAAACCGCCACCGCGGTTGTCGTCACGACGCTCGAACGAACGGCCGCCACGGTCACCGCCCGACGGACGGTCGTCACGGCGGAAGCCGCCACCACGGTTGTCGTCACGACGGTCGCGGTTGAAGCCACCACCGCGGTTGTCGTCACGACGCTCGAACGAACGGCCACCGCGGTCGCCACCACGGTCGCCACCGCGGTTGTCGCGGCGCTCGTAGTTGCCGCGCTCGTCACGCTGCGGACGACGGTTCTCGTACGAGGAGGAACGCTCATCGCGGGCCGGGCGCTCGGAGCGCTCGGCGACGGGCTGCTCCGGGACCGACACGGCGGCCTCGATGACCGCCTCGGCCGCCGCGGCGGCCTCGGCGACCGCGGCCTCCGGGTCGTCGCCGCGCTCACGGGCGGCACGCGCGGTGAGGCGGTCGGCCTCCTCGCGCAGCTCGGCGGCGCGGCGCGTGGCGCGCTCCAGCTCCTTGGTGAGGTCCTTGACCTCGCGCTCGGCCTGCGTGGCCGCGTTGCCCGCGGAGTCGGCCTGGACCTCGGTCATCGAACGGGCGCCGGTGATCTCGGCGACCTCCGGGTCGAAGGTGCCGCCGCCGTTGATGATGTGGCGGGTGGCGTCGACGCCGGCGTCCTCCATGAGGCGGAAGATCTGGCGGCGCTGGTGCGGGAGGGAGAGGGAGACGACCGTGCCGGACCGGCCCGCGCGAGCGGTACGGCCGGAGCGGTGCAGGTAGTCCTTGTGGTCGCCGGCCGGGTCCACGTTCAGGACCAGGTCGATGCCGTCGACGTGGATGCCGCGGGCGGCGACGTCGGTGGCGACCAGGGCGTTGACGTAGCCCTTCTTGAAGTCCTCGAGCACGCGGGTGCGGGCACCCTGCGTCATGCCGCCGTGCAGCGCGTCGGCCTTCACACCGGAGTCGCAGAGCTGCTCGGCGATGCGGTCGGCGCCCAGCTGGGTGCGGACGAAGATGATGGTGCGGCCCTTGCGCGCGGCGATGGCGGCCGTGACGGGCGCCTTGTCGCGGGGCTTCACGATCAGGATGTGGTGCGACATGGTCGTGACGTTGCCCTGGGCGCTGTCGACCTCGTGCGTCACCGGGTTGTTCAGGTAGCGCTTGACCAGCGTGGAGATCTCGTTCTCCATCGTGGCCGAGAACAGCATGCGCTGGCCGCCGGAGGGGACCTGGTCGAGCAGCTCGGTGACCTCGGGCAGGAAGCCCAGGTCGGACATCTGGTCGGCCTCGTCGAGGACGGCGATCTGGGTGTTCTCCAGCGAGCAGGCGCCGCGGCTGATGATGTCGCGCAGGCGGCCCGGGGTGGCGACGAGGATGTCGACGCCACGCTCGAGGGCGTAGATCTGGTTGCCCATCGACGTACCGCCGCAGACGACCTTCATCTTCAGGCCGAGCACGTCGCCGTAGGGCTGGAGGGCGTCCGCGACCTGCATCGCAAGCTCACGGGTCGGGGTGAGGATGACGCCACGGGGCTTCTTCTTCTCGGTGCGGCCGCCCTCGGCGAGCGTCGCCAGCATCGGGAGACCGAAGGAGAGGGTCTTGCCGGAGCCGGTGCGGCCACGGCCGAGGATGTCCTTGCCGGCCAGGGCGTCCGGGATGGTCGCGGCCTGGATCGGGAAGGGCGTGGTGACGCCGTTCTGCGCCAGCTTGCGGACGATGCCCTCGGGCAGACCGAGGTCACCGAAGGTGGGGCCGGTCTCGGCGTCTTCGGCGTCTTCGGCGTCTTCGGCGGCCTCGTCGGCCTCGTCGGCGGCCTCGGTCTCGACGACGACCTGCTCGGCCGCTTCCACGACGTCGGCGGCCTGGACGGTCTCGACGGCCTGGACGGTCTCGACGGCCTCGGTGACGGTCTCCACCGTCAGCTCGTCGGTCGTCTCGTTCTCGGGCAGGACGGCGTGGTCAGAATGAGAAATGGACATGCGAAATGCGAAACCTTCCGGAGTCTCGGCACGCGCCCGTCAACTCCGTGATTTCGCAATGGACCGCCTCTATGCGGTCAGCCACGGCAAGGGAGAGTACGCGCCACGCGGCGCTCTTCTGTGTCGGCGCCGGGCAAATGGGATCAAACGATCTACCACCATACGCACCCCCCACCCCATATGGCAAACCGCCCCCGCGAAACCCCTCTCACCTGCGCGTTCGTCAGCGAGGACCCGCCTGGGGCGACGGCTCACGCTCCCCGATCTCCGCGTTTCGCCGCTGTAGCTGGGCGCCCTGCCCCGACCCCTCGTGCGCCGAGGACGACGGCTCCGGAGTGGTCGGATCGGGCGTGGGGGTCGGCGTGGGCTTCGGCGGGGCGGGCGTCGCGCTCGTGCGCGTCGGGGTCGGCTTCGGACGCGGCGGCGTCGGCTTCCCCGGGCCGCCCGGCTTCGGCGGCTTCTCGGAGGCCGTCGCGGAGGAGGACTCCGCGGGCTCGGCCGCGCTCCCCGACCCGGAGCCGCCCGCGCGCGCGGACCCGCCCTTGCCGCCCTTCTTGCCCTTGTGCCGCCCCCGCCCCTCCCCGTGCCCGTCCTCGGACGACACGTCACCGCCCTGCGTCACGGGGCCGCCGTCGGGCGCGGCCGCACCGTCGCGCTGCCCCGAGGAACGGCCGGGCGCCGGGGCCTTCCCGTCGTCACTGATGCTCATGCAGCCCGCGGTCGCCGCTACGGCCACCGCGACCGCGGCCCAACGGACGGGAACGTACAACTGGCGCACGGCCGAGCACCTCCTGAGGCGCTGAGGATCGAGACGCCCTGCCCAACTCCCGCGGCCCGCAAGAGGACACGGCGGCCCACCCCCGCCCGCCCGGCCCCGCACACCAGGCCGGACCCCCTCGCTCACCCGTACCCGAACCGGCCCGCGGGCCGGAACTCACCCGTACCCGAGCGCGTGCAGCCGGGCGTCGTCGATGCCGAAGTGATGGGCCACCTCGTGCACCACAGTGATCTCCGTCTCGGCGACCACCTCCTCGCGCGACCCGCACATCCGCAGCGTCGGCCCCCGGTAGATCGTGATGCGGTCCGGCAGCACCCCCGCGTACCACTCGCCGCGGTCGGTCAGCGGAGTCCCCTCGTAGAGCCCGAGCAGTTCGGGATCGTCGGACGGCGGCTCGTCCTCCACAAAAACGGCCACGTTGTCCATCAGCCGTGTCAGCTCCGGCGGAATCCGGTCGAGAGCCTCGCCGACCAGTTCCTCGAACTCCTCGCGCGTCATCTCCAGCACACCCCCATTGTCGGCCACGCCGACCGCCCCGTCCCGGCATATCCACCGCTCCAACTGGGCATACGGGACCAATGGCCCGCGACTTCACCGCCCTGCAAGGCGTACGAAGGGCGGGCAGCGCCCTGGTGGGCCACTACCGCGCCCGCCGCACCCACCCCGTCAACGAACTGGTCAGCCCCCCGCACCCGTACGCCCGCGCCCTCGGCCTGGTCACGGTCGTGCTGCTCGGCGCCTGGCTCGGCCTCCTCGTCGTCGGCAGCGTGCGCGCGCCGGTCGGCCCGATGGACACCCGCATGACGCTGCGCCCGTCCGTGACCGGCGGCACGAAGATCGACGTCTCCCCCCTCGGCGCCCTGGAGCTCCGGTCCCACACGGCCCCCATCCGCCTGGACGTCGACGTGGACCGCCTGGACCCGGTGCGCTCACAGGCCCTGGTCGACCACCCGGAGCGGCTCTCCGGGCTCCAGGACGAGGTCGCGCGCGACGTCGGCCACGGCACGCTCGACCTGGCCGTACGCTCCTGCGTCGCCGTCGTCTTCGGCGCGACCGCCCTCGGCCTCGCCGTCTACCGCCGCCCGCGCCGCGCCCTGGCCGCGGGCGGCCTCGCGCTCGCCCTCCTCGCGGCGTCCGGCACGGCCGCGTACGCCACCTGGAACCCGAAGTCCGTCCTGGAGCCGAAGTTCTCCGGCCTGCTCAGCAGCGCGCCCTCCGTCGTCGGTGACGCCCGCAGCATCGTCAGCGAATTCGACGTCTACCAACAGGAGTTGGCGCGCCTGGTCACCAACGTCACGAAGCTGTACGACGTGACGTCCACCCTCCCCGCGTACCAGCCGGACCCCACCACCATGCGCGTCCTGCACGTCTCGGACATCCATCTGAACCCGGCGAGCTGGAAGATCATTTCTTCCCTCGTCACCCAGTACGACATCGACGTCATCGTCGACTCGGGCGACACCATGGACCACGGCTCGGCCACCGAGAACGGCTTCCTCGACCCCATCGAGGACCTCGGCGCGCCCTACGTGTGGGTACGCGGCAACCACGACTCGCACACCACCCAGCGCTACCTGGAGCGCTTCAAGAACGTCCACGTCCTCGACGACGGCAGGGCCGAGACCGTCGCGGGCCTGCGCTTCGCCGGCATCGGCGACCCGCAGTACACCCCCGACCGCTCGGAGAAGCCCGGCGGCGACTCGGTCGAACACATGGCGGGCATACGTCTGGCGTCCGCCCTGCGCGCCGAGCGGGCGGCCGGGACGCCGGTCGACGTGGCCGTCGCCCACAACCCGAAGGCGGCGCGCGAGACGGACGGCGAGGTGCCGCTCGTCCTCGCGGGCCACGTCCACCACCAGGAGATGGAGGTCATGGACGGCGGTACGCGGCTGCGCATCGAAGGCTCCACGGGCGGCAGCGGCCTGCGCGCCGTGGAGGACAAGCACCCCGACCCGGTCGAGGCGTCGATCCTCTACCTGGACCGGACGACCAAGCGGCTGCAGGCCTGGGACGAGATCAGACTGGGCGGGCTCGGCCTGACGAAGGCGGAGGTCAGCCGCCACCTGCCCAAGGAGAACAGGCCCGGGGCGCCCGTCCCGCCCACGCCCCCGACCCCCTCGCGGTAAACCGTTTTGGCGATAGCTCCCCGCATCCCATATGCTTCTCACGTCCCCGACGCGCTGCAAAGCGCCCAGGCGGGCCTCTTAGCCCTCATCGTCTAGTGGCCCAGGACGCCGCCCTTTCAAGGCGGTAGCACGGGTTCGAATCCCGTTGGGGGCACGCAACACCTTGTGCGAGACTAGTGCTCGCACAATGCTTGGTCCTGTGGAGCAGTTTGGAGTGCTCGCCACCCTGTCAAGGTGGAGGCCGCGGGTTCAAATCCCGTCAGGACCGCTTGCGATTCCACGCGGATCGCGTGGCTGGGTAGCTCAGTTGGTACGAGCGATCGCCTGAAAAGCGATAGGTCGCCGGTTCGATCCCGGCCCCAGCCACCTCTTACAGAAGCCCCGCCTCACCCGGCGGGGCTTCTGTCGTTCTCCCCCTTGCCGGTCCAAACAGGCCCGCCGCTCCGCGGCGGATGCATCCCACCCACCCACCCGTGCACCCCGCGACGTCCCGCGGGAGTAGGGGCGGGTGGGTGGGGTGTTCCCCGCGACGCCCTGCAGGGGTAGGAGCAGTAGGGGGGTGGCCCTCCACCGGGCCGCAGCCGCAAACGCGTCCCGAGGGGACGTGGGGGTATGTGCGCACGGAGCACCGAGCACACTCTGGCGCCTTTGGACTTGAGGCGCGACGCAGGGATAGCGAGTACGTACATACCCCCACGGCCCCGCCCCACAGCCGGGCGGAAGGCGCTACCCCGCGTGAGCGGGAGAAGACGTGCGGCCCCCCGGATGGCGATGGCGCCAGACCCAGAAGATCGCGCTGGAGAGCAGCGCCCAGCCCCCCAGCACCAGGAACGGAAACGCGTGCTGGTGACCGCCGAAGTACACGGCCGTGTGCTGCGCGTTCACCGACGCCCCCGGCGGCAGCCACTGCCCGATGTGCCCGAGCACCGAGGGAAGCAGCGGCCACGACACCGCACCACCCGACGACGGATTGCCGAGGAGCACCATCAGGCCCCACGTCGGCAGCATCGCCCACCGCCCGAACATCGTGTTGAACATCGAAAAGACCATCCCCGACGCGAACATCGTCAGCGCCAGGATCAGCCACGACTCCACGAAGGGCAGCCGCACCGCCCCCAGCCACCAGTCCACGACCGCCGCGATGACGAACGCGCCGAGCAGCGCGTACAGCGCGGTGAAGCCGATCCGTTCCGCCGGATTGAGCCCCCGGGCGTGGACGCTCAGCTGGATCGCCCCCACGAAGCCGATGATCACGGCGGCGAGGGAGATGTAGAAGATGGCGAGACCCCGCGGGTCGCCCTCCTGCAGCGGCTTGATGTCCTTCACCGCCACCGGCACGCCGACCTTCTCGCCGACCTTCGGCGCGGTCTCCGCGAGCACCTGCGCGACAGAGGCGCCGGACGCCCCGGAGACGTCCAGCGTCACCTTGTCGCCGCCCCGGGCCACATCCAGGACCGCGAAGACCTTCTGCTCCTCCACGTCCCGCAGCGCCGCCGCCCGGCTGTCGTACCGGCGCACCTCCAGAGACGCGTTCAGCGCCTTCTCCATGCCCTCGAGGAACGCCTTGCCGCGCGCCGAGTCGCGCGCGTCGACCACCGCGGTGGGGATGTGGTGCGGGGTCGGGTTCGCCATGGAGTACGTGTACGAACCGGCGAAGAGCCCGGCGGCGGCCGCGAGGATGAACACCAGCACGATCGCGGGCAGGAAGGGCGACCGCTTGAACGCGTCCCACCGCTCGCTCCGGGTGGGCACGCGCCCATGAGCACCATGCTGATGCTGCTCGGGCTGATGCTGCTCCGGCTGATGTTGCTCCGGCTCTTGACCAGGCGTACCGACTTGATCAGGCATACGAATACGCTAAACCACGCATAAGTATCCTTCTCACTCACCCGGCGAGGAACCGGGTGAAACGGACTCAGGCTGCTCCCGCGATTCGGGCTGCTCCCGCGACTCGGACTGTTCCCACTTCCGGCACCCGCGTACCCCGAGCACCGCGGCCACCACCACGACGACCCCGATCAGCAGCGCCACGTCCGGCACCGCGCGACCGACCCCGCCCGCCCACTGCTCCACGGCGAACGAGTCGTCCACATCCAGCAGACCGGGCAGCGCCGTCGTCCCGTCGTACGCGAGGAACAGCGCCCCGAGCGCGATGAAGAACAGCCCCGAGAGCAGCGACGTGGTGTGCAGCTCGAACCGGCCGAGCCGGAACGTCCGCCCCCGCAACCATCCGCGCCGCCCCAGGTCGAACCGCTCCCAGAGCAGCGCGAGCAGGAAGAGCGGCACGGCCATCCCCAGGGCGTACACGGCGAGCAGCAGCCCTCCGTAGACCGGGCTCCCGCTCACCGCGGCCACCGTGAGCACGCTGCCGAGGATCGGCCCCGCGCAGAACCCGGCGAGCCCGTACACCGCCCCGAGCGCGTACACGGAGAAGGCGGTGGTCGGCCGGATGCGGCCGGACAGCTCGGCCATCTTCCGCGAGGCGAAGCCCATGCCGAGGATCTGCAGCACGCCGAGCCCGACGATCAGCCATCCCGCGGCGAGCACCAGCTGGTCGCGGTGGCCGAAGAAGAAGCGCCCTGCGTAGGACCCGGCCGCGCCGAGCGGCACGAGGGTGGTGGCGAGTCCGGCGTAGAAGATGCCGGTCCGGGCGACGAGGCGCGAGGCAGAGTCGATCGAGTAGGCGAAGAAGGCGGGCAGCAGCAGTGCGCTGCACGGACTCACCAGGGCGAGCAGCCCGCCGAGGAAGGCGGCGAAGTACCCGACGTCGGCGGTCACTCGGAACCACCCTTGCCCGCGGAGTCCCCACCCTTGCCCGCGGAGTCCCCACCCTTGCCCGCGGAGTCCCCGCCCTTGCCCGCGGAGTCCCCGCCCTTGCCGGCGGAATCCCCGCCCTTGCCCGCGGGCTTCGCGCTCTTGGCCGCCGCCTCGATCGCCTGGTCGAAGACCTGGTCCGGCTGGGCGCCCGAGACGGGCCGGCCGTTGATCAGGAAGGACGGCGTCGAGGCGGCTCCCAGTCCGTACGCCTCCTCCTGGTCCTTCTTCACCGCGGCCTCGGCGGCGTCGCTGTCCAGGTCCTTCACGAACCGGCCGACGTCCTTGACCCCGGCCTCCCGGGCCAGCTCCTTCAGCCGCCCCTCGCCGAAGCCCTTCTCCTTGGACCCGTCGGCGTACGCGGCCTCATGGAACTGCCAGAAGCGGCCCTGGCGCCCCGCCGCCCACGCGCCGCGCGCGGCCCGCTCGGAGTCCTCACCGAAGATCGGGAAGTTGCGCCATTCGATGCGCAGGGTGCCCTCGTCGACGTACTTCTTCACGAGGCCGGGCTCGGTGTCGCGGGCGAACTTGCCGCAGAAACCGCACTTGAAGTCGGCGTATTCGACCATCACGACGGGCGCGTCCGCACGCCCCTGCGCGAGTGGGTCCTTGGCGTCGCGTCGGGCGAGCTTCTCCAGCTCGGGGTAGACGCCGGCCTCCTGCCCGGCGGAGGGCGCGGCCCCCGCGGCCTCCTCCTTCACCGTGCCGCCACCGGAGTCCGCCGGCTTGGTCGCGGTGTACGAGGCGACGCCGAGCAGCACCGCGGCGACGGCGACACCCGCGCCGATGGCGATGTTGCGGCTCTTGTTGTCCTGGTTCTTCTTGCTGCCGTTCTTGGGCATGGCTGTGCTCTCTCTATGTCCTGTTGTACGTCGGTGGAGGGGCCCATGGGTCACGTGAGGAACGTGAGGGGGCGGGGGCCTCCTACACGCGCAGGACGGAGAGCTCCATCGGCGACGGCGGATCGAGGGCGGGCGGCGCGCGGCCGGGCAGCGGCGGCGTAACGACGTGGTCGACCGCGCACGCGCCGGTCGCGGCGTGGGCGTCGTACAGCGCGGGAAGCAGCTCGTACGAGCTGCCGGAGCGCGCCGGCGTGCCCGGCACGTGGTCGGCGTCCTGCGGGCTTCCCTTGCCGCAGCCGGGCGTCGCGCCCGCTGTCGCCGTCACCACCGCCGTCACCACCGCCGACGGCTCCGCGGGGCCCGCCCCGGCCGTCGAAGGCCCGCCGCAGAGCAGCCCGAGCACGACGAGCAGTACCGCCACCAGGGGGCACCACGGCGTACGCGCACGGGACAACATGCCCGGAATCGTACGTGCCGGGCGGCGCCCCACCGGAAATCGGTTCGCCACTGCCGAGTCGCGGGTGAGATCCTGGACGGCGTATGTCTACGCAGCCCGCCCTCGCCCTCGACACCCTCGCCTCCCGCCTCTCCGAGCTCTCGCTGCGCGACGAGCACCGGATCGGCCGGCGGCTGGAGGGTGCGCGCCGGATCCATAAGCCCGAGGCCCGTGCCGCCGTCCTCGCCGAGATCGCGGCGGACGTGGAGAAGGCCGGGGCGCGGATGGCCGAGCGCGGCTCCCGCCTGCCCGTGATCACGTATCCGGAACAGCTGCCGGTCAGCCAGAAGAAGGACGACATCGCCGAGGCGATCCGCGCCAACCAGGTCGTGATCGTCGCGGGCGAGACCGGTTCGGGCAAGACCACGCAGATCCCCAAGATCTGCATGGAGCTCGGCCGGGGCGTGCGCGGCATGATCGGCCACACGCAGCCCCGCCGCATCGCGGCCCGCACGGTCGCCGAGCGCGTCGCCGAAGAGCTGGACACGCCGCTCGGCGAGGCCGTCGGCTGGAAGGTCCGCTTCACCGACCAGGTCGGCGCGGACACGTTCGTGAAGCTGATGACGGACGGCATCCTGCTGGCCGAGATCCAGACGGACCGCGAGCTGCGCGCGTACGACACGATCATCATCGACGAGGCCCACGAGCGCTCGCTCAACATCGACTTCCTGCTGGGCTACCTCGCCCAGCTCCTGCCGAGGCGCCCGGACCTGAAGGTCGTGATCACCTCCGCGACCATCGACCCCGAGCGGTTCTCGCGGCACTTCGGGGACGCGCCGATCGTCGAGGTGTCCGGCCGCACGTATCCCGTGGAGGTGCGCTACCGCCCGCTCCTCGAAGAGGACTCCGAAGACTCCGACCGCGACCAGATCACCGCGATCACGGACGCCGTCGAGGAGCTCCAGGCGGAGGGCGCCAGCGGCGATATTCTCGTGTTCCTCTCCGGAGAGCGCGAGATCCGGGACACGGCGGACGCGCTCAACAAGAAGAACTACCGGTTCACGGAAGTCCTCCCCCTCTACGCGCGCCTCTCGCACGCCGAGCAGCACCGCGTGTTCCAGCAGCACACCGGCCGAAGAATCGTCCTGGCGACCAACGTCGCCGAGACGTCCCTGACCGTCCCCGGCATCAAGTACGTGATCGACCCGGGCACGGCCCGCATCTCCCGCTACAGCCACCGCACGAAGGTGCAGCGGCTGCCCATCGAGGCGATCAGCCAGGCCAGCGCCAACCAGCGCAAGGGCCGCTGCGGCCGTACGTCGGACGGCATCTGCATCCGCCTGTACAGCGAGGACGACTTCCTCTCCCGCCCCGAGTTCACGGACGCGGAGATCCTCCGTACGAACCTCGCATCGGTCATCCTGCAGATGACGGCGGCCGGCCTCGGCGAGATCGAGAAGTTCCCCTTCATCGACCCGCCGGACCACCGCAACATCCGCGACGGCATCCAGCTCCTCCAGGAACTGGGTGCGCTCGACCCCACCCAGAAGGACCCGAAGAAGCGGCTCACCCAGCAGGGGCGCAAGCTCAGCCAGCTGCCCGTCGACCCGCGGCTCGCCCGCATGGTCCTGGAGGCCGAGAAGAACGGCTGCGTGCGCGAGGTCATGGTGATCGCGGCGGCGCTCTCCATCCAGGACCCGCGCGAACGCCCGGCAGAGAAGCAGACGCAGGCCGACCAGCAGCACGCCCGCTTCAAGGACGAGACGAGCGACTTCCTCGCCTTCCTCAACCTGTGGCGGTACGTCAGGGAGCAGCAGAAGGAGCGCGGCTCCTCCTCCTTCCGGCGTATGTGCAAGGCGGAGCACCTGAACTTCCTGCGCATCCGTGAGTGGCAGGACATCTACTCGCAGCTCCGTACGGTCGCCAAGCAGATGGGCCTCCAGCTCAACGACGAGGACGCCCCCGAGCAGCACGTCCACATCTCCCTCCTCGCCGGTCTCCTCTCCCACATCGGGATGAAGGACGTGAAGGAGTCGAAGGACAGCAAGGAGAAGGACCCCAAGCAGCGCGGCGGCGGGCGGGGCGAGTACATCGGCGCGCGCAACGCGAAGTTCGCCGTCTTCCCCGGTTCGGCGCTCTTCAAGAAGCCCCCGCGCTTCATCATGTCGGCCGAGCTCGTCGAGACCTCCCGCCTGTGGGCGCGGGTCAACGCGAAGATCGAGCCCGAGTGGGTCGAGCCGCTCGCCCAGCACCTCGTGAAGCGCACGTACAGCGAGCCGCACTGGGAGAAGGACCAGGCGGCGGTGATGGCCGTCGAGAAGGTCACGCTGTACGGCGTCCCGATCGTCACCGACCGCAAGGTGAACTACGGCCGCATCGACCCCGAGGTCTCCCGCGACCTGTTCATCCGGAACGCGCTGGTGGAGGGCGACTGGCGCACCCACCACAAGTTCTTCGCCGCCAACCGCAAGCTCCTCACCGAGGTCGAGGAGCTGGAGCACCGCGCGCGGCGCCGCGACATCCTCGTGGACGACGAGACGCTCTTCGACTTCTACGACCAGCGGGTGCCCGCGGACGTCGTCTCCGGGGCGCACTTCGACTCCTGGTGGAAGAAGAAGCAGCGGGAAGAGCCCGAGCTGCTCGACTTCGAGCGGTCGATGCTGATCAACGAGAAGGCGGGGGACGTCTCCAAGGACGACTACCCGGACTCGTGGCGTCAGGGGCAGCTCAAGTTCAAGGTGACGTACCAGTTCGAGCCGGGCGCGGACGCGGACGGCGTGACCGTCCACATCCCGCTCCAGGTCCTGAACCAGGTCACCGACGAAGGCTTCGACTGGCAGATCCCGGGCCTTCGCGAGGAGGTCGTGGTCGAGCTGATCCGCTCCCTGCCGAAGCCGGTCCGCCGGAACTACGTCCCGGCGCCCAACTTCGCGAAGGCGTTCCTGGAGCGCGCGGTTCCGCTGCAGGAGCCGCTGCATGTGACGCTGGCGCGCGAGCTCCAGCGGATGGTCGGGGTGCCCGTCTCGCCGGACGACTTCGACCTGACGCGCGTACCGGACCATCTGAAGATCACGTTCCGGATCGTCGACGAGCGGCGCAAGAAGCTCGCCGAGGACAAGGACCTCGAAGCGCTGAAGCTCCGGCTGAAGCCGAAGGCCCGCAAGGCGCTCTCGCAGGCGGCCGCAGCGACGGCCGAGCGGACGGGCGGCTCGGCGGTCGAGCGCGCGGGCCTGACGGACTGGAGCATCGGCACGCTCCAGCGCGTCTTCGAGACGCGCCGCGCCGGTCAGCCGGTGAAGGCGTACCCCGCGCTCGTGGACGACGGCGACACCGTCTCCGTACGCCTCTTCGACACCGAGGCGGAGCAGCAGCAGGCCATGTGGCGCGGCACCCGGCGCCTCATCCTGCGCAACATCCCGGTGAACCCGGGCAAGTTCGCCTCGGACAAGCTGACCAACCAGCAGAAGCTCGCCCTGTCCGCGAACCCGCACGGCTCCATGCAGGCCCTCTTCGACGACTGCGCGACGGCCGCCGCGGACAAGCTGATGGCGGACTTCGGCGGGCCCGTCTGGGACGAGGAGTCGTACCGGAAGCTGTACGACAAGGTGCGCGCCGAGATCGTCGACACGACCGTGCGCGCGGTCGGCCAGGTGCAGCAGGTCCTCGCCGCCTGGCAGGCCTGCGAGCGGCGCCTGAAGTCGACGAAGAGCCCGGCTCTGCTCGCCAACCTGTCGGACGTGCGGGAGCAGCTGAACTCCCTCATCAAGCCGGGGTTCGTGACGGAGACGGGGCTGCGCCGCCTGGCGGACCTGATGCGGTACATGGTGGCGGCGGACCGGCGCCTGCAGCAGATGCCGGCCAACGTCCAGCGGGACACCACGCGCATGGAGAAGGTCCGCGAGATGCGCGACGAGTACCTGTGGCTGCTGGAGCAGCTGCCGCAGGGCCGCCCGGTCCCTCAGGAGGCCCTGGACATCCGCTGGATGATCGAGGAGCTCCGCGTCAGCTACTTCGCGCACGCGCTGGGCACGGCGTATCCCGTCTCGGACAAGCGGATCGTGAAGGCGATCGACGCGCTCGCCCCGTGATCACCCGGGTACGCACGGTGAGTTCGACCGCCGGGCCTGCACTGCTGTAGAGTCCTGTCTCGCAGCGCAACGCGCAAGCAAGTGCCGCAAAGCAAGGTCCTGTGGAGCAGTTTGGAGTGCTCGCCACCCTGTCAAGGTGGAGGCCGCGGGTTCAAATCCCGTCAGGACCGCAGTAAGAGTGAGGGCCGCATCTATCAGGTGCGGCCCTCAGTCGCGTGCGCCGCGCCCGCGGCGGAGCCGCAATCAGACACAGCAAATCCCGTCAGGACCGCAGTAAGAGTGAGGGCCGTACCCATCGGGTGCGGCCCTCATTCGTGTGCGGTTCGTACCCACGGGCGGCCCTCGCCGTATGCCCTGGCCGTGCCTGGACGGCTTGACGGAGTCACATTCCACCGGTACTCCGGAGAGCAGGGGGCCGGCGGGAGGCCCCCAGGAGGTGACGCATGTCCGCTTCTCCGGCGTCCGCGCGGCACGAGACGCGCGCACTGCTCCGCGCACACCTCGCGGCGGCCACCAGCTACCGCCACGTGACCCGGCACTGCCCGATCTGCCACCGGCTGCTGAGACTCGCCCTGGAGCCCTCTCAGCGCGTCTCCGGCGAGCGTGAGGACCCCGACGGAGGTTTCGTGCGCGAGAGCGCCGCAGACGCCCCTGCCGAGCCCGGCGAGGACGAAAGTCCTCCCGACGCATGACCAAAGCCGACGCGCGACCCGCCTCCCCGGTGGCAGGCTGGGAGCCGAGGGCCTTCGAGTGGCGCCAGGACCCCTCTAGCGCAGGGGAGTTGTGCGCTACAAGATTCATGACGTGTGACGGGTGTCACCGAACTGGTTTAAGAAACCCCGGAACTTACACCCTTCATACAACCGGCCAATTTAATATGTGCAATTGCACCGCCCCCGGGGCGCTCCCCCGACATCCCCCCGGGCACCCCCTCGGCATCCCCCAGCGGCCCCCCAGAGACCAACAAGAGCGCCCACAGGTCCGCCCACCAGCACGTCCTCGGCGCACAAAAAAGATCGCGCTGGACCCGGCGGAGTCCAGCGCGATCAAAACGACGCACCCACGTGTGTCAGGCGTGGCTCCCGTTGGGGCGGGACCCTCGTCGCGTGTAGCCATATGTCGGACGTACGGCCAGGTTGGGGGACCTGGCAGCAGTGGTGCTCTTCGCCCGAGTTGTACGAGTTACTGCTGGTTGAGCGGTACTTCTGGCGTACGTCAGGCCTCGCTGCGCTGCTGCGGAATACCCGCGAGCAGTGCGCGGACCTCAGCCTCGCGGTAACGGCGGTGTCCGCCGAGCGTGCGAATCGACGTGAGCTTGCCAGCCTTTGCCCAGCGCGTCACCGTCTTCGGGTCGACGCGGAACATCGTGGCGACCTCAGCCGGGGTCAGCAGCGGCTCGGCATCAGGGGTGCGAGCGGTCATGAGCGGCCTCCTCGGGAGAACCGAACCTTCTCGGTTCATTCCTCTAAATTCTGCACCTTGACCCGCGTTGCCCGAAATGGCGGACGCGAGTCGAGTCGGTTATAGGACGAACGGCTTGTCCTCGGCACTACAACTACACCATCCGTCCAGCCGCGTCGGCCAAACCGATGGAATTGCCCTCCCAGGTGTTCATCACCGACGGAAGCCGATGGACCATGCCATAGCGGACAGTCACGCCACAGTGACGATCAGTCACAGAGCGATCAGGAGTCAACAGACCCCCCATAGAGTGCAATGCTGAGCATTCCGCCCATAGTTGGGCGGAAGGAGTCCTCCCCGGACTCCTTGTCCTATTTTGGCATGAGGAGGGGCGTTGGGCGCAAGGGCCCCGTAAGTGCGGTCCATCACGCTTGAGGCAAAGGCCCGGATCGGGACCTACGTCCCGCCGCCCGGCGGGGACCACAGATCCTCAGTTCGCGAACTGAAGATCCCGGACCGCCCGCCATCGCTCCACGAGCCTCGCATACGCCTCGCCGGCCGCCTCGTCGTCGCCGTCGCGCAGCGCCTCGATCCCCTCGGCCACGTCCGCCGCCGAGTGGTCCTCGTCGAGTTCGTCGGGCGCCACCGCGTGCACGAGCCCTCCGTAGTCGAGCTCGACCAAGGAGCGCGGGTGGAAGTCCTCCAGCCACCGGCCGACGTCCACGAGCCCGTCGATGAGCGGCCCCTCGTCCAGCGCCTCCCGCAGCGTCTTCAGACCGCGCGCGACCCGGCGCCGGGCCTGCACCATCGGGGTGCGGTAGCGAAGGTCGGGCGGGTCACCCTTCACGTACGTCCGCTCCTCGTCGGAGACGAGCACGAACCAGTGCAGCGGCACCTGCCACGTGGATGTACGAATCCACGGGCGCGCGTCGGGGTTGCGGGCCAGCCACCTTTCGTAGTCCGCCGCCGTCTGCCGCCGCAGCACGGGAGGGAGCACCGCGTCGAGGACCGGCGCGGGCAGCTGCCCGGCCAGCTCCCCCATCGCCTGCCAGCCGCGCAGCCGGGTCCGCCACGGGCAGACGCACAGCACCCCGTCGGCCTCCACCACGAACGCGTCGCCGCTCTCGTGCACCGGTACGGGCACCGGTGGCGTGGACACGAGGTCGGCCAGCGAGCGGCGGAGCTCGTCCTGGCAGGAGGGCAGGTCTTCGCGGCGGGCGTAGCGCGCCCAGTGGCCGCGCTCCGGTTCCGGGAAGGCGGCCAGCGGCTCGTACACACGCAGATAGGACGCGTACGGGACCGTCACCGATGACACCTTGGGCACGGCTGCTCTCTCCCCTATGGGTGGACTCGAAAACGTGATCCTCGACTCCGGGCGGTCAAGGTGGGTGGACAGCCTTTAGTCTCATGCCCATCGGGGCCCGCCACCCGTACGGGAGCCCGTCCGACCGCCGCCACTTGACCGGGAGTCACCACAGTGACCGAAGCAGACAACGGCGTCCTGCACACCCTGTTCCACTCGGATCAGGGAGGCCACGAGCAAGTAGTGCTCTGCCAGGACCGAGCCAGCGGCCTCAAGGCCGTCATCGCCATCCACAGCACCGCCCTGGGCCCGGCCCTCGGCGGCACCCGCTTCTATCCGTACGCGACCGAGGAAGAGGCCGTCGCCGACGTCCTGAACCTGTCGCGCGGGATGTCGTACAAGAACGCCCTGGCCGGTCTCGACCACGGCGGCGGCAAGGCCGTGATCATCGGCGACCCCGACCGGATCAAGAGCGAGGACCTGCTCCTCGCCTTCGGCCGCTCCGTCGCCTCGCTCGGCGGCCGGTACGTGACGGCCTGCGACGTCGGTACGTACGTGGCGGACATGGACGTCGTCGCGCGCGAGTGCCGCTGGACCACCGGGCGCTCCCCCGAGAACGGCGGCGCGGGCGACTCCTCCGTGCTCACCGCGTTCGGTGTCTTCCAGGGCATGCGCGCCAGCGCCGAGCACCTGTGGGGCGATCCTTCGCTGCGCGGCCGCAAGGTCGGTGTCGCGGGCGTCGGCAAGGTGGGCCACCACCTCGTCGAGCACCTCCTTGCGGACGGCGCCGAGGTCGTGATCACGGACGTCCGCGAGGAGTCGGTGACGCGCGTCGTCCACAAGCACCCTTCGGTGACGGCGGTGGCGGACACCGAGGCGCTCATCCGCACCGAGGGCCTCGACATCTACGCGCCCTGCGCGCTCGGCGGCGCGCTCAACGACGAGTCCGTGCCGGTCCTGACCGCGAAGGTGGTGTGCGGCGCCGCGAACAACCAGCTGGCGCACCCCGGGGTGGAGAAGGACCTCGCCGACCGGTCGATCCTCTACGCGCCGGACTACGTGGTGAACGCCGGCGGCGTGATCCAGGTCGCCGACGAGCTGCGCGGCTTCGACTTCGACCGGTGCAAGGAGAAGGCCTCGAAGATCTTCGACACCACGCTGACAATATTCGCACGCGCAAAGGAGGACGGCATTCCGCCTGCCGCCGCGGCCGACAGGATCGCCGAGCAGCGGATGTCCGACGCACGGTGAAAGAGGCCGGAATCTGATGTTCCGGCAGTACGGCACGTTTTGACAGGGCCCCGTCGACGTACACGAGAGACAAGACTCACCCCCATCGGCGGGTCGCCCGGCAAGAAGAGGTTAAAATCGCAGTTGACCAGCGAGGACGGGGCTCCTCGAGGGTTGTGCGCCTAGGCGCGTCCTGCGGGCGACGTACCGTATGGCCGCAGGAGCAGGTACCGTGGAAGCCCTACGGACCGGTCTCTCCACGGAGAGACCGTTCCAGATCATGAACGCGTGTCAAGACTCTGGGGCCGTCGAGCCCCGTATCCGAGGGGGTCGAGCCATGGGGCGCGGCCGGGCAAAGGCCAAGCAGACGAAGGTCGCCCGCCAGCTGAAGTACAGCAGCGGCGGGACTGACCTGTCGCGTCTGGCCAATGAGCTGGGCGCTTCGACTTCGCAACAGCCGCCGAATGGCGAGCCGTTCGAGGACGACGACGAGGAAGACGACCCGTACGCCCAGTACGCGGATCTGTATAACGACGATGAGGACGAGGACTCCGACGAGTCCGGTCCTTCGTCTCAGCGCCGCGGCGCTTGACCTCGTTGAATACGCATTATTTATTGCCTACGCAGTATTCGCAGTTCTCATAGCAACTGCACTTCACCCGGTCCGGGGGCACCACCCCGGGCCGGGTTCTGTGCTGTCCTGCGCTTCTTACTTCGCGTAGTCGCCGATGAGCTCGGCGCCCGTCGCGTGGTCGCCGCGGTCGGTGATCTCGCCCGCGACCCAGGCGTCCACGCCGCGGTCCGCGAGGGTGGTGAGCGCCGCGTCCGCCGACTCCTCGGGGACGATCGCGATCATGCCGACGCCCATGTTCAGCGTCTTCTCCAGTTCGAGGCGCTCGACCTGACCGGCCTTGCCGACCACGTCGAAGACCGCGCCGGGCGTCCACGTCTCGCGGTCGACGATCGCGTGCAGGCCGTCCGGGATCACCCGGGCGAGGTTCGCCGCGAGGCCGCCGCCCGTGATGTGGCTGAAGGCGTGGACGTCGGTGGTGCGGGTGAGCGCCAGGCAGTCCAGGGAGTAGATCTTCGTGGGCTCCAGGAGCTCCTCGCCGAGCGTGCGGCCGAACTCCTCGACGTGCCGGTCCAGGGCCCAGCCCGCGCGGTCGAAGACCACATGCCGCACGAGCGAGTACCCGTTCGAGTGAAGACCGGAGGCCGCCATGGCGATGACCGCGTCACCCTTACGGATGCGATCCGGGCCGAGCAGGCGGTCGGCCTCGACCGCGCCCGTGCCGGCGCCCGCGACGTCGAAGTCGTCCGGGCCGAGCAGACCCGGGTGCTCCGCCGTCTCGCCGCCGACGAGGGAGCAGCCCGCGAGGACACAGCCCTCGGCGATGCCCTTCACGATGGCGGCGACGCGCTCGGGGTGGACCTTGCCGACGCAGATGTAGTCGGTCATGAAGAGCGGCTCGGCGCCGCACACGACGATGTCGTCCATGACCATCGCGACGAGGTCGTGGCCGATGGTGTCGTAGACGCCCATCTGGCGGGCGACGTCGACCTTCGTGCCGACGCCGTCGGTGGCGGAGGCGAGCAGGGGGCGCTCGAAACGCTTGAGCGCGGAGGCGTCGAAGAGGCCGGCGAAGCCGCCGAGGCCGCCGAGGCCCGCGACCTCGGGACGCTGGGTCTTCTTGACCCACTCCTTCATCAGCTCGACGGCGCGGTCGCCCGCCTCGATGTCGACGCCCGCGCTTGCGTAGCTGGCACCAGTGGTCTCAGACATGACGGTGAGAACTTTCGTGTCGTACTGCGTGGGGTCTTACGGGCGACGGATCGCGTCGGCGGCGGCGGTGCTCGCCGGGCCCGCGGCCAGTTCCGTCTCCAGAAGCTGCTTGCCGAGCAGCTCGGGGTCGGGCAGATCCATCGGGTACTCGCCGTCGAAGCAGGCGCGGCAGAGGTTCGGCTTGTCGATGGTCGTGGCCTCGATCATGCCGTCGATGGAGATGTACGAGAGGGAGTCGGCGCCCATGGACGTGCCGATCTCCTCGATGGTCATGCCGTTGGCGATGAGCTCGGCGCGCGTCGCGAAGTCGATGCCGAAGAAGCACGGCCACTTCACGGGCGGGGACGAGATCCGGATGTGGATCTCGGCGGCGCCGGCCTCTCGGAGCATCTTGACCAGGGCGCGCTGGGTGTTGCCGCGGACGATCGAGTCGTCGACGACCACCAGGCGCTTGCCCTTGATGACTTCCTTGAGCGGGTTCAGCTTGAGACGGATGCCGAGCTGGCGGATCGTCTGCGAGGGCTGGATGAACGTACGTCCGACGTAGGCGTTCTTGACCAGGCCCGCGCCGAAGGGGATGCCGGAGGCTTCCGCGTACCCGATCGCGGCGGGGGTGCCGGATTCGGGCGTCGCTATGACGAGGTCGGCCTCGACGGGAGCTTCCTCGGCGAGCTTGCGGCCCATCTCGACGCGCGAGAGGTAGACGTTGCGGCCCGCGATGTCCGTGTCGGGGCGCGCGAGGTAGACGTACTCGAAGACACAGCCCTTGGGCTTCGCTTCCGCGAATCGGGACGTTCGCAGTCCGTTCTCGTCGATCGCGACGAACTCGCCGGGCTCGATCTCGCGGACGTAGCTGGCGCCGCAGATGTCGAGCGCCGCGGACTCCGAGGCGACGACCCAGCCGCGCTCCAGGCGGCCGAGGACCAGCGGGCGGATGCCCTGCGGGTCACGGGCCGCGTACAGCGTGCTCTCGTCCATGAAGACGAGGGAGAAGGCGCCCTGAACCTGCGGGAGGATCTTCATGGCGGCGTCTTCGATGGTCAGCGGCTTGCCGTCGTCGTCCACCTGGCCCGCGAGGAGAGCCGTCACCAGGTCGGTGTCGTTGGTCGCGGCGACCTGGGTCGCGCGGCCGTTCTCCTTCGGGAGTTCGGCGACCAGCTCGGCGAGCTGGGCCGTGTTGACGAGGTTGCCGTTGTGCCCGAGCGCGATGGAGCCGTGCGCGGTGGCACGGAACGTCGGCTGGGCGTTCTCCCAGACGGAGGCTCCGGTGGTCGAGTAGCGGGCGTGACCGACCGCGATATGACCCTGGAGCGAGCTGAGAGAGGTTTCGTCGAAGACCTGGGAAACGAGACCCATGTCCTTGAAGACGAGGATCTGGGAGCCGTTGCTGACCGCGATTCCCGCGGATTCCTGGCCCCGATGCTGGAGGGCGTAGAGCCCGAAGTAAGTGAGCTTTGCGACCTCTTCGCCTGGAGCCCAGACACCAAAGACGCCGCAAGCGTCCTGGGGGCCCTTCTCGCCGGGAAGCAGATCGTGATTGAGTCGACCGTCACCACGTGGCACGCCACCGAGTGTAGGCGAGATCGACCACTGGTCCGAATTGGGGATACGGGCCCTGCACGGAGGGTGAGCGCGATCCGTCGCCGGGGCCGTCGCAGCCCGTTCGCGGCGCGAGTGCTTCGGGCGTACGACAGGGCTGTGAACTGCGACGACGGCTTTGTGAACAGGGGCTTCGACGCGTTGACGGCCCTTCCGGCAGCCCGTGAGGCTCCTGATCCATGCAGCCTCATGGATTGTCACGGTCTTCTCGGTTGTCCCGGCGCTCCTTCGCCGGCGGAGTGGCGGGCGCCGCCGTCGGCGTGGGTGCAGTGGGCGCCGCGACGCGCGCCGACGCCGCGTCCGGCGCACCCGCCGAAGCCGCCGAAGCCGCTGCCGAGCGGCCCTTCGCCGCCGCGCGCGGGCGGCACTCCCGGCGGCCCAACATCCTCTTCATCCTCGGCGACGACCTCGGCTGGGCTGATCTCTCCTCCTACGGGTCGCCGCACATAAGAACCCCCAATCTGGACCGCCTCGCCCGCCAGGGCGTGCGGTTCACGGACGCCTACTCCGGGTCCGCGACCTGCTCGCCCACCCGCTTCAGCCTGTACACGGGGCGCTACCCCGGCCGTACGAAGGGCGGACTCGCGGAGCCGATCGCCGACAGGTCCGTCGGCCTCGACCCGACCCACCCCACGCTCGCCTCGCTGCTGCGCGACGCCGGGTACGCGACCGCCCTGATCGGCAAGTGGCACTGCGGATACCTGCCGGACTACTCCCCCACCAAGTCGGGCTGGGACGAGTTCTTCGGGAACTTCGGCGGGGCCTTGGAGTACTACTCGAAGCTGGGGCTCGGCGGGGAGTACGACCTCTACGAAGGCGCTGTCCGGGAGGGCGACGCCGAGTACAAGGACCTGCGGTACTACACGCAGATCCTGACCGATCGGGCGAGCGACTACGTACGGCGCGACCACGGGGACAAGCCGTGGCTGCTGAACCTCAACTTCACCACCCCGCACTGGCCCTGGATCGCGGACGGCGACAAGGAGGAGAGCGCCGAGATCGTGCGGAGGATCAAGGCGGGCGACAAGGGCGCGCTCCGGCACCAGGACGGCGGCTCCGTGGAGAAGTACGCGGAGATGGTCGAGGACCTGGACCGCTCGGTCGGCGAAGTGCTGCGCGCGCTGCGGAAGTCCGGGCAGGAGCGGGACACCCTGGTGTTCTTCGCCTCCGACAACGGCGGTGAGCGCTTCTCGTACAACTGGCCGCTGTCCGGCAACAAGGGCTCGCTCAAGGAGGGCGGCATCCGCGTGCCGACCATCGTGCGGTGGCCGGCGCGGATCGACGGCGGGCAGGTCAGCGACGAGCCCGTCTACACCCCGGACTGGACGGCGACGCTCCTGGAGATCGCCGGGGCCCGGCCGCACCCGGCGTATCCGCTGGACGGGACGAGCCTCGCCCCCTACCTCCTGAAGGGGAAGGCCGTCGCCGAGCGCGAGCTGTTCTGGCGGGTGCGCGGGGAGCGGGCGCTGCGCCGCGGGAAGTGGAAGTACTACCGCGGCAAGGGCGGCGCGGACCAGCTCTTCGACCTGGCGGCCGACCGGCGTGAGCAGGCCGACCGGGCCGCGGGCGAGCCGGAGCTACTGGCCGAGTTGCGGGCGGCGTGGGAGCGGACTGACGGGGAGCTGCTGGCGTACGGCTGAAGCCCCGGGCGCCGTGCGACTACTTCGCCGGCTTCTCGGTGTCCTTCTGGTCCGCGTGGCCCGCCTGGTCCGCGTTCGCCCTGATCACGGTGCCGTCGGCGGCGGTGATCTTCAGGGTGTCCCGCGCCACCTCGTAGCGTGCCGTGCCGTCGAAGAGCTTCAGGAGCTTGCGTTCCGTGGTCATCGCCTCGCCCGGGCACATCTTCCGGGTGGTGGCGGGGGCGCCGAAGGTGATGCGGCCGTCCTTCGCCTCGGCGTTGGCGGTGACGGAGTTGCAGCCGAGGTTGCCGCGGACCTTGCCGTCCTCGCCGAAGGTCAGGTGGACCTTGTCGGCCACGTCCTTCGGCAGGGACGCGGTGGTCCGGGCGTCGCCGACGGCGTCGACCTTCCACTTGGTGCCGGTGAGCGGGGCGTCGGGCTCGGCGGGCTGCGAGCTGAAGGCCACGCGGTCTCCCTTGGCGGTGGTGAGGGTCATGCGGTCGCCGGTGACCTTCGCGGTGAACTTCTCCTTGCCGAGGGCGCGCAGGGCGTTCTTCTCGAACGTCATGCGGCCGCCGTCCGTGCAGGCCCGCTTCGTCGTCAGGGGCTGCCCGAACTCCACGGTCCCGCCCTTGATCGTCACGTCGGCGCCGACCGAGTTGCAGCCGAAGCTGCCGCCGGCCCGCCCGTCCTTACCGATCTTGAGGTAGGCGTCGCCCGGCGCGTCGTGCTTCTTGCCGCCCAGGGTGAGGCTCTCGACGGTCCAGCGGACGCCGGTGAGAGCCTCCCCGCTCTCCGCGGAGCTCTCCACGGAACGGCCGCCGGAGTCGCCTTCGGAGCCGGCCCCCGACTCGGTGCCGCATGCGGTGAGCAGCAGCCCGGCGGAGGCCAGCGCGGTCAGGGTGAGGGTCAGTCGCTGCGTGTGCATGACGATGTGACGGGACAAGTGGGGGAGTCGGTTCCATCCGGCGCCCCGGCGCGGGTCAGCCCATGATCGGGAGCAGCCCCGACAGATCCGCCCGCTCACCGCTCGCGCTGACCTGCGCCGCGCCCAGCGCCGTGGCCCAGTCCGTGCGGCCGGTCGCGAGGCGGATCCAGGTGAGCGGGTCGGCCTCGACGACGTTGGGCGGGGTGCCCCGGGTGTGCCGGGGGCCCTCCACGCACTGCACGACCGCGTAGGGCGGAATCCGCACCTCGGTCGAGGCGCCCGGCGCCTTCACCGCGAGGGCGTCCGCGAGCAGCCGGGCACAGGCGGCCAGCGCCTGGCGGTCGTACGGTACGTCGAGTTCCGGCACCGCGTCGTTCAAGTCGTCCGTGTGGACGGTGAGTTCGACGGTCCGGGTGACCAGGAAGTCGCCGAGGGTCATGGCGCCGAAGCGGGAGGGCACCAGGCGGTCGTCGGACGCGGCGGCCAGGGACTCCTCGATGCCGGTGAGCGTGCGTGTGAACAGGTCGTCGAGGCCGGCGCCGGCGCTCTCGGCGATGGCGCGGGTGTCCTCGTCGACCTGGGCGGCCGCCGTGACGGTGGCGAACGGCCAGTCCATGAGCGGCACTTCGTGCTTCTCCGGTTCCGGCATGCCCAGGTAGCGGTGGACGGTGCCGAGGACCATCGCGAGGTGGGCGGCCAGTTCGTGCACGGTCCAGTCACCGAGCCGGGTCGGGCGGGCGAGTTGCTCGGGCGTGAGGGTGCGCGCCGCGTCCCGTACGTTGCCGAACTGGGCGAGGACCGCGGTGCGGATCTTGGCGGAGTCGTACGAACGCGTGCGCTTCTTGGCCGGTGGCATGGTGCCGAGCCTAAGCGCTTTCGGGGTACCCCTGAAGTCCCTTTTCCACCAGATCGAAGGCGCGCTCGGCGGCCTCGGCGCAGTCCTTCGCGATCTCGTCGATCGGGTCGCCGGCGAGGGTTCGCTCGTGGTTCTCCATGATGAGCGCGTTCCGGGCGCCGATCAGCTGGGCGGCGGCGACCCGCGCGAGGAGCATGTCGCCGGTCTCCTCGGCGAGGGCGTCCGCGAGGAGCTGGACGCTACGCATGTGGAAGATCACCACCCGGTGCGCGAGCGTCGGTGTCTCCTTGATGAGCTGGCGCACCTTGAGGGTGCGCGGGTCGCCGCTGAGGCCGATCGACGGGTCGTGTCCGGGGATCTGCTCCAGGAACTGGCGGCGCGCCGCGGCGACCGCGGACTCGCCGGGCCGCCGCTCGCGCACCGCGCGGGCCGGGTCTCCCGCGTGCTCCTCCATCGGGCCGACGAGCACGCCCTCTTTGGTGCCGAAGTAGTTGAAGACGGTCATCTTCGACACGTCGGCCGCCTCGGCGATCTCCGCCACGGAGACGTGGTCGAAGCCCCGCTCGGAGCAGAGGTCCACGGCGACCTGCCAGATCCGCGCGGCGGTCTGCCGCTTCTTGCGCGCGCGCAGCCCCAGCTCCTCAGTCATGCAGGTCACGGTACCGGGGTGGCTTCTTCCCGCACGGTGAACGTCTCGCGGTTGCGGGGCACCCCGACCCCGCGCCAGCTGAACGGCACACCCCGTGCCGTGTCCAGGTCGGGCCCGTCCATCAGCTGGAAGTGGACGTGCGGCTCGGTGGAGTTGCCGGAGTTCCCGCAGCGCCCGATCAGCTGCCCCGCGACGACCCCGTCCCCCGTCCGGACGGCGAGCGAACCCCGCTGGACGTGGGCGTACATCGCGTACGTGCCCCCGCCGAGATCGAGGACGACGTGGTTGCCGACGACGCGGCGGGTGCCGCCGAGCGTCCTGCCGACGCCCTCGAACAGCCAGAAGTACAGGACCCCGGCGAGGGAGCTGCGGCTGAGGTGGTCGCGCTGGCCGTCCTCGGCGTGCACGACGGTGGCGTCGGCCACGGCGTGCAGCGGCTCCCCGAAGGCGGGGTAGGCCTTGCCGGGCCGGGCAATGGGCCAGAACCAGACGGGCTTGGGGCGCGCGGGCCCCTCCTCCGGCTCGGCCGCGATGTCGATGGCGTACGTCTGCCCCAGGTGGTGCGTGCCGTGGCTCGGCACCTTGTCGGCGGGGCTGTTGAGCGCGGACCAGCGGCCGGTGACCGGGGGCTCGACCTCGACCGGGGCCGGGGGTTCCGCCTCGATCCGCCGGCGCGCGGAGCGGGACAGCGTCGTGCTGATGGCGATCGCGGCGAGCGCGGGCAGCCAGCTCAGCCAGTAGTCGTACGGCAGGTCCGTGAAGAGCCTGACGACGAACTGGGCGAAGAACACGACCCACAGCATCCGATGGAGCACCGCGGCTGACTTGCGCAGGCCTATGGACATAACTCCCCCTCGTACGTACGGACATCCATACCGAAAGACCGGTCAGGTCACCGGGCGCGCGGCCGTGAGCACCACGAGCAGCGGCACCACCCGCCCGGCGGGGACCTCGTAGCGACCGCGCTCCGTGCTGTGCAGCCAGCCCGTGCCGGTCAGCTGGCGCAGGTGGTGGTAGATCTGGCCGGTCGTGCCGACGTCGTCGAGCGCGGCCAGCTCGGCGGCGGTGCGCAGGCCGCCGAGGATCTCCCGCAGCAGCCGCAGCCGCACGGGATTGCCGAGGGCGGCGAACGACTCGGCGGCCTCCGACCAGTCGCCCTCGAACACCGTCTCGGTGAGCAGGCCGTACTGCCAGTCGTACCGGTGTCCCGTCGGCACCCGCACCGAGCCGGTGAACAGGACGGCGCCGTCCGCGTCCTCCGTCACCGGGTGCCGCGCCTTCAGTGCGTCGAGGGCCCAGAAATCGCCCTCGCCCACGGGAGGCGCTGCCGGGCCCGCGCTCTCCAGTTCCGCCATGCGCCGTTCGAGCTCGGCGACGCGCTCTTCAAGATCCACGATTACGAGCTTACGTAGTTACGTAATTACTGGCAACCCACTGGCGCCCCCGGGAACCGGCTCGGGCCGGAAACGCCGAAGCCCCCGTCCGGACCGGGTCCGGACGGGGGCTGTCAGCGAAGGTGGATCAGGCGAAGAGCCCCGGAAGAGTCCCCTCGTGGGCCTCGCGCAGCTCGCTCAGCGGCAGCGTGAACTCGCCCTGCACGTCGACGGCGTCACCGTCGACGACACCGATGCGCGTGACGGGCAGACCCCGCGCCCCGCACATGTCGGTGAAGCGCAGCTCCTCGCTCCGCGGGACGGAGACGACCGCGCGCCCCGCCGACTCGGAGAAGAGGAAGGTGAACGCGTCCAGACCGTCCGGCACGACGAGCCGGGCACCGCGTCCGCCGCGCAGGCAGGACTCGGTGACGGCCTGCACGAGACCGCCGTCCGACAGGTCGTGCGCGGCGTCGATCATGCCGTCGCGCGAGGCGGAGATGAGGATGTCGCCGAGCAGCTTCTCGCGCGCCAGGTCGACCTTGGGCGGCAGTCCGCCGAGGTGCCCGTGGACCACCTGCGACCAGGCCGAACCGCCGAACTCCTCGCGCGTCTCGCCCAGCAGGTAGAGGAGCTGGCCCTCTTCCTCGAAGGCGATCGGCGTGCGGCGCGCGACGTCGTCGATCACACCGAGGACGGCGACGACCGGCGTCGGGTGGATCGCCGCCTCGCCGGTCTGGTTGTACAGCGAGACGTTGCCGCCGGTGACCGGGGTGCCGAGCTCCAGGCAGCCGTCCGCGAGGCCGCGGATGGCCTCGGCGAACTGCCACATGACGTCCGGGTCCTCGGGCGAACCGAAGTTCAGGCAGTCCGAGATCGCGAGCGGCTTGGCGCCCGAAGCGGCGACGTTGCGGTACGACTCGGCGAGGGCGAGCTGCGCGCCCGTGTACGGGTCGAGCTTCGCGAACCGGCCGTTGCCGTCGGTGGCGATGGCGACGCCGAGGCCCGTCTCCTCGTTGATCCGGATCATCCCGGAGTCCTCGGGCTGCGCGAGCACGGTGTTGCCCTGCACGAAGCGGTCGTACTGGTCGGTGACCCAGGACTTCGCGGCCTGGTTCGGGGCGGCGACCAGCTTGAGGACCTGCTCGCGCAGTTCGTCCGCGTTCGCCGGGCGGGCCAGCTTGTTCGCGTCGTCGGCCTGGAGGGCGTCCTGCCAGGAGGGACGGGCGTACGGACGCTCGTAGACCGGGCCGTCGTGCGCGACCGTGCGCGGGTCGACGTCGACGATCTTCTCGCCGTGCCAGAAGATCTCCAGGCGGTCGCCGTCGGTGACTTCACCCACGACGGTGGCGATGACGTCCCACTTCTCGCAGATCTCCAGGAAGCGGTCGACCTTGCCGGGCTCCACGACGGCGCACATGCGTTCCTGCGACTCACTCATGAGGATCTCCTCGGGAGTGAGCGTGGAGTCGCGCAGCGGCACGTCGTCGAGCTCGACGCGCATACCGCCGGAGCCGTTGGACGCCAACTCGCTCGTGGCGCAGGAGAGTCCGGCGGCGCCGAGGTCCTGGATGCCCACGACGAGCTTCTCGGCGAAGGCCTCCAGGGTGCACTCGATGAGGAGCTTCTCCTGGAAGGGGTCGCCGACCTGGACGGCGGGGCGCTTCGACGGCTTGCTGTCGTCGAAGGTCTCACTCGCGAGAATCGAGGCGCCGCCGATGCCGTCGCCGCCCGTGCGGGCGCCGTACAGGATGACCTTGTTGCCGGGCCCGGACGCCTTCGCGAGGTGAATGTCCTCGTGCCGCATCACGCCGATGGCACCGGCGTTGACCAGCGGGTTGCCCTGGTAGCAGGCGTCGAAGACGAGCTCGCCGCCGATGTTCGGCAGGCCCAGGCAGTTGCCGTAGCCGCCGATGCCCGCGACGACTCCGGGGAGCACGCGCTTGGTGTCGGGGTGGTTCGCGTCGCCCATGCGCAGCGGGTCCACGACCGCGACCGGCCGCGCGCCCATCGCGATGATGTCGCGGACGATGCCGCCGACGCCGGTGGCCGCGCCCTGGTAGGGCTCGACGTACGACGGGTGGTTGTGGGACTCGACCTTGAAGGTGACCGCGTAGCCCTGGCCGACGTCGACGACGCCGGCGTTCTCACCGATGCCGACGAGCATGGCGTCGTTCTCGGGGACCTTCTCGCCGAACTGGCGCAGGTGGACCTTGCTGCTCTTGTACGAGCAGTGCTCGGACCACATCACCGAGTACATGGCGAGTTCGGCGCCGGTCGGGCGGCGGCCGAGGATCTCGCGGACGCGCTCGTACTCGTCTTCCTTCAGGCCCAGTTCGGCCCAGGGCAGCTTGACGTCGGGAGTGTCGGCTGCGTGCTTGACGGTGTCCAGAGTCATGCGTTGACCAGCTTCTTCAGGATCGAGGTGAAGAATCCGAGGCCGTCGGTGCGGCCGGTCCCGACCAGCGGCTCCACGGCGTGCTCGGGGTGCGGCATGAGGCCGACGACGTTGCCCGCCTCGTTGGTGATGCCGGCGATGTCACGGAGCGAGCCGTTGGGGTTCATGTCGAGGTAGCGGAAGGCGACGCGGCCCTCGGCCTCCAGCATGTCCAGCGTCCGCTCGTCGGCGACGTACTGCCCGTCGATGTTCTTGAGCGGGATCGAGATCTCCTGGCCGGGGGTGTAGTCGGCGGTCCAGGCGGTCCTGTCCGTCTCCACGCGCAGCTTCTGGTCGCGGCAGATGAAGTGCAGGTGGTTGTTGCGCAGCATCGCGCCCGGCAGGAGGTGCGTCTCGGTGAGCACCTGGAAGCCGTTGCAGATGCCGAGGACCGGCATTCCGGCCTTCGCCTGCTCGATGACGGACTCCATCACCGGGGAGAAACGCGAGATGGCGCCGGCCCGCAGATAGTCGCCGTAGGAGAAGCCGCCGGGCAGCACCACGGCGTCGACCTGCTTGAGGTCCTTGTCCTTGTGCCACAGCGGCACGGCTTCGGCGCCCGCCACGCGGACGGCGCGCTGGGTGTCGCGGTCGTCGAGGGTTCCCGGGAAAGTGACGACTCCAATTCGAGCAGTCACTTCGCGGCCTCCTCGGCCTTCTGCGTCTTCTGGGCCTCTTCGACCTTTACGACGAAGTCCTCGATCACGGTGTTGGCGAGGAAGGTTTCCGCCAACTCGTGGATACGGGCGAGGGCGGCGTCGTCGACGGGCCCGTCCACCTCGAGTTCGAAGCGCTTTCCCTGACGTACGTCGGAGATGCCCTGGAAACCGAGGCGCGGCAGTGCACGCTGCACCGCCTGGCCCTGGGGGTCGAGGATCTCCGGCTTGAGCATGACGTCGACTACGACGCGTGCCACTGGCACTCCCGGTGTGTGGTGCTGGCGTGTGCTGCTTGCGAGGCGCTGAGCAGGTCCCTTCAGACTACCGGCACAAAATTTCTACTCGCGTAGATTCGTAGCAACCTACGAGATGCGGGTCACGTTCCGGTGTCTGAACAGGTTGCGAACCGAGAACCTTCACGATGAATCCAGAAAGATCACGCATCGTCATTGCTGCAATGCAATGCCGGGCACTGTACAAAGGAAATGGCAATAGTCGATACTTTGCCCAAAACATCCGTGCAGTCGGCATCACCGCATGTCAACGCGGTAGAGCCGCGCGAAGGGACCGATATTCGTGGCGCAACGTGTCGTGGTCACTCTCTTTGACGACATCGACGGCGGGGAAGCGGCGGAAACGGTCGCGTTCGGTCTTGACGGCAAGTCGTACGAGATCGACCTCAATCAAACCAATGCCAAGAAACTGCGCACGGCACTTGCGCCGTATCTGGAGGCCGCCCGCAAGCAGTCGAGGTCCGGCATCGCCTTCCGGCACACCGCGGTCTCCCCCGATCCGTCGGCGGTGCGCGCCTGGGCGCGCTCGCACCAGATGGACGTCCCGCCCCGCGGCCGCATCCCGAAGAAGGTCTACGAGGCCTTCGAAGCGGCCAACTGACTCCCGGCCCGACGCCGCCCGGAGCCCCTCGCGGCAACCGACTTGCGCAGCACCCCTCCCGGTCAGCTAAAGTCTGGAGCACGCCGAGGGGCGAGGCCGCAGGGCCGAACCTCACGGAGTCTTGCGGGTGTAGTTCAGTAGTAGAACATCCCCCTTCCAGGGGGAAGGCGCAGTGTGCAATTCCTGTCACCCGCTCTGCACCGCTTACGGACCGGTCCTCCGGTTGCGGTAAGCTGGTGCCGCGCCGGTCGGTGAGAGCCGATCGGAGGCAATGCGAACGTAGCTCAGTTGGTAGAGCGCAACCTTGCCAAGGTTGAGGTCGCGAGTTCGAACCTCGTCGTTCGCTCCATGTGAGAAGGCCCCGGTCATGCGACCGGGGCCTTCTTCGTGTCCCCGGTGGCGATGCGCCGCTTCTGACATTTGTCATGCGGGCCGGTGACAGCGCGCACTGCCGAAGGCTCCCCGGCCGGGAGACGCTCGAATCATGACTGACCAAGTGATCGACGTGACCGACCTGCGGCGCGTGTACGGGGGAGATTTCGAGGCGGTACGGGGCATCTCCTTCACCGTGGGACGCGGCGAGCTCTTCGCGCTGCTCGGCACCAACGGCGCCGGCAAGACGTCCACCGTCGAACTCCTCGAAGGGCTCGCGGCACCGGCCGCCGGACGGGTGCGGGTGCTCGGGCACGACCCGTACACCGAGCGGAACGCGGTGCGCCCGCGGATCGGCGTCATGCTCCAGGAGGGCGGCTTCCCCGCGGAGTTGACCGTCGTCGAGACCGCGCGGATGTGGGCGGGGTGCACCAGCGGTGCCCGGCCCGTCGGCGAGGCCCTGGAGCTCGTCGGGCTCGCCAAGCGGTCCCGGGTCCGCGTGAAACAGCTCTCCGGCGGCGAGAAGCGGCGCCTCGACCTGGCCATGGCGCTCCTCGGGCGGCCCGAGGTGCTCTTCCTCGACGAACCCACCACCGGACTCGACGCCGAAGGGCGGCGCGAGACCTGGAAGTTGGTGCGGGACCTGCGCGACAACGGCACGACCGTGCTGCTCACCACCCACTACCTGGAAGAGGCCGAGGAGCTCGCCGACCGCCTCGCGATCCTCCACGAGGGCCGGATCGCCGCCGAGGGAAGCGTCGCCGACGTGGTGGCCGAGCAGCCCTCCCACATCTCCTTCGAACTGCCCGCCGGGTACTTCGTGGGCGACCTGCCGCCGCTCGCCGGACTCGGCGTGACCGGGCACGAGACGGACGGCCGCCGCGTCCGGCTGCGCACCGAAGAACTGCAACGGGCCGCCACCGGGCTGCTGTTGTGGGCCCGCGACGCACGGGTCGAGCTGACCGCCCTTGACGTGCGCGCGGCCACGCTGGAGGAGGCGTTCCTGCGGATCGCGCGGAACGCGCAGAGCGGAACGAGCGAGGCCGCCGAGCGGCGCCTCGGGGGCAAGGAGATGTCGGTATGAGCACGGCGACCGAGACGACCCCGGCGGGCCGGATGCAGGCGCTGGCGCGCGCCGAGATGACGCTGTTCGGGCGGAACAAGGCGATGCTGTTCGCGGCGCTGTTCGTGCCGTTGGTGATCCCGTTCAGCATGCGGCAGGCGGCCGAAGGCATGGACCTGAAGGGCACCGGGCTCGACGTCGGCACCGTGGTCCTGCCCAGCGCCCTCGGCTTCTCCCTGCTGTTCGCCGTGTACTCCGCACTGACCGCCGTCTACGCCGCCCGACGCGAGGAGCTCGTGCTCAAGCGGCTGCGCACCGGCGAACTCCGGGACCCCGAGATCCTCGCGGGCGCCGCGCTGCCGTCGGTCCTCATCGGGGTCGTGCAGTGCCTCGTGCTCTCCGTGGGCTGCGCGGTGCTCCTCGACGCCGGGGCGCCGAGCGCGCCGCACCTCGTCGTGCTCGGCGTCGCCGTGGGGCTCGTGATGTTCTCCGCGCTGGCCGCCGTCACCGGAAGCTTCAGCAGGACCACCGAGTCCGCGCAGGTCATGAGCATGCCGCTGATCTTCGTGTCGATGATCGGCTCCGGCCTCTTCATCCCGCTGGAGGTCATGCCCGACAAGGTGGCCTCGGTCTGCGAGCTGCTCCCGCTCTCCCCGGTCGTCGAGCTGATCCGCGGCGGCTGGGCCGGCAACCTCTCGGCCGGGGACGCGCTGGGCGCCGCCGCCACCGCGGTGGCCTGGACCGTACTCGCGGTGTTTGCTGTACGGCGATGGTTCCGCTGGGAACCCCGGCACTGAGGGAGGAGCCACCGTGATCGACCGCATGCGGGCCTGGCAGCGTGACTGGCACGGCCGCAGCAAGATCGAGAGGGTCGAGCTCCAGAGCATCGCCATGTGGCACGCCATGCCGTGGATCTTCTTCCTCAGCTGGCTCTCGGTGCCGCTCGGCCTGAGCCTGCGCCCACAGCTCGCCGCACAGCTCCTCGGCTGGTCGCTGATCGCGCTGGCGGCCGCGCAGTGCGTGCACGCCAACCGCACACTGCGCCGGTCGATCGACCACTACCTCCGGCGGGCGCCCCTGCCGCGCCGCGACCTCGCCGTGGCCGCCGCCCTCATGGGCGGCACCCTGGGACTCGCCGTCGGCCTCCAGGCCGTGGACGGTGTGCGCAACGGAATGCTGGGCTTCACGACCCTGTACATGATGATGCCGTTCGCCCAGGCGCTCGCCTTCTCCGTGCCCATCCGGGGGTTCCTGGCCCGGGTGGCGCTGGTCGACGCCGTGGCCGTGGCCGCCTTCGCGGCCGGCGGAGTCCGCGGCGGGGAGCTCGCCGCGGTCGGCGGCCTCATCGCCTTCGCCGGCGTCCTGGCGCTGGTCTCCACGCGCTGCGGCGCCTGGACGCTCTCCGTGATGTGGGAGGGCGACCGGGCCCGCGAGGTCGAGGCGCGGCTCGCGGTCGCCGAGGAGCGGCTGCGGTTCGGCCGTGACCTGCACGACGTGATGGGGCGCAACCTCGCCGTCATCGCGCTCAAGAGCGAACTCGCGGTGCAGCTCGCCCGCAGGGGACGGCCCGAGGCGGTGGACCAGATGGTCGAGGTGCAGCGGATCGCGCACGAGTCGCAGCGGGAGGTGCGCGAAGTCGTACGGGGATACCGCGAGGTCGACCTCGCGGTGGAACTCGCCGGGGCCCAGGGCGTGTTGGAGGCGGCCGGGATCGTGTGCCGGGTGACCGGGTCCGCGGCGACGCTGCCCGCCTCGGTGCAGTCGGCTCTCGGGTGGGTCGTGCGGGAGGCGGCGACGAATGTGCTGCGGCACGGTGACGCGGGACGCTGCGACATCACGCTGGCGGTGGACGAGGGGCGGGCGACATTGGTGGTGGAGAACGACGGAGCGCCGGAGGTCGCGCCCGAAGGGCGGGGGTCCGGTCTCGCGGGGCTGCGGGAGCGGCTGGCCGCGGTGGACGGGGTGCTGGACTTCGCGTCCGGCGAGGATCTGTTCCGGCTCACCGTGGAAATCCCGCTGCCGCCTTCGGACGGCCCCGTGCCCGGGGAGCGGCGGGACCGGGACCGGGATCGGAATCAGGATCATGACCGGGACCGGGACCGGGACCGGGACCGGAATCAGGATCGGGACCGGAATCAGGATCGGAACCGGAATCAGGATCGAGGGGTGGCCGCGTGAGCCTGCGCGTACTGCTCGCCGACGACGAGCACCTCATCCGAGGGGCGCTCGCCGCGCTGCTCGCCCTCGAGGACGACCTCGTCGTGGTCGCCGAGGCCGCGACCGGGCCCGAGGCACTCGCCATGGCGCGGGCCCACCGTCCCGACGTCGCCGTGCTCGATCTGCAGATGCCGGGCGCCGACGGTGTGAGTGTGGCCACATCCCTGCGGGACGAACTCCCGCAGTGCCGGACCATGATCGTGACGAGCCATGGCAGACCGGGACATCTCAAGCGGGCCCTCGCGGTGGGGGTGCGCGGCTTCGTGCCGAAGACCGTGAGCGCCCAGCGGCTCGCCGAGATCATCCGCACCGTGCACTCCGGAAACCGCTACGTGGACCCGGAGTTGGCGGCCGACGCGATCTCCGCCGGGGACTCGCCACTGACGGCCCGCGAGGCCGAGGTGCTCGAACTCGCCGCCGACGGGGCACCCGTCGCGGAGATCGCCGAGCGCGCCGCACTGTCCCAGGGGACCGTCCGCAACTACCTCTCCTCGGCGGCCACCAAGATGGGGGCGGAGAACCGGCATGCCGCGGTGCGTCTCGCACGCGAGCGAGGTTGGGTATAGTTGTCCTCGCGCTTCGGCGCAACGCGGACGTAGCTCAGTTGGTAGAGCGCAACCTTGCCAAGGTTGAGGTCGCCAGTTCGAACCTGGTCGTCCGCTCAGAGAGAAGGCCCCGCTCCTCGGAGCGGGGCCTTCCGCGTTGCCGGGGCTACCAGGGCGTTCCGGTCAGCCGCTCGTACGCCTCGATGTACTTGGCGCGTGTGGCGTCCACCACGTCCTGCGGCAGCGCCGGCGGCGGCTGCTCGCTCTTGCGGTCCCAGCCCGAGTCCGGCGAGGTCAGCCAGTTCCGCACGAACTGCTTGTCGTACGACGGCTGGGCGCGGCCCGGCTCCCACTGGTCCGCGGGCCACAAGCGCGAGGAGTCCGGGGTCAGGACCTCGTCGGCGAGGATCAGCGTCTCCTCGTCGAAGCCGAACTCGAACTTCGTGTCGGCGAGGATCAGGCCGCGGTCGCGCGCGATGTCCCGCGCCCGGCCGTAGACGGCGAGGGTCGTCTGGCGCAGCCGCGCCGCGGTGTCCGCGCCGACCTGGCGGGCGACCTCCTCGTACGACACGTTCTCGTCGTGCTCGCCGACCGCGGCCTTCGCCGCGGGCGTGAAGATCGGCGCGGGCAGCTCCGAGCCGTCGACCAGGCCCTCGGGCAGGGCGAGGCCGCAGACGGTGCGGGAGTCGTTGTACTCCAGGAGGCCCGAGCCCGTCAGATAGCCGCGGGCGACGCACTCGACCGGGACCATCCGCAGGGACTTGCAGACGAGGGTGCGGCCCTCCCAATCGGCGGGCGCGCCCGCCGGCAGGTCAGTGGAGACGACGTGGTTCGGCACGAGGTCCGCGAGCTGGTCGAACCACCACAGGGAGAGCTGGGTGAGGACGCGGCCCTTGTCGGGGATCTCCGATGGCAGCACCCAGTCATAGGCGGACATGCGGTCGCTGGCGACCATGACGAGCTCGCCCGCCTCGTTCTGGTACAGCTCGCGCACCTTGCCGGTGTGGAGGTGGACCAGGCCCGGCACCTCAAGAGGCTCGGGCTTTTCTACGAATCCGGACACGGTTCCCTCCCGTGGTTCTGGCCAAGTGAGGTCGATTCTCCCGTATGGGAGGCGCGGTTTTGGCCAAGGGTCGAGCGGGGCTGTGCGGTGGCGTGCACCGGCGGGGTTCCGCCGCGCCTGGCGGCGGGGCCGTACGGATACGCCGGCGGAGTCAGTCGCGCTTGCAGATGCGGTCCAGGAGATTGGCCGTGGCGCGCTGGATGCGGGTGTCCACGTGGCCGGGTCGGTCGAGGGCCGGGGACCAGGCGAAGGTGCCGGACGCGAAGACCAGGGCGCCGGACGGGGCGCGGTAGAGCGACGACTCCTGGTGGCGGGTGACGCCCTCGGTGTCCTCGTACGGGGAGTGGGCGAGCAGGATGCGGCCCTGGTGCTCGGGGAGCGCCGTCCGTGGGAAGTAGCGGTCGGCCTCGCCCGCGACCAGGCCGTCGATCTCGTCGCCCTCGTGCGCCCCGGTGGCCTCCCACAGCCAGTGGTCGGCGTTGCGGACGACGAGGGGATGCGGCTCGGGGACGCGGCCCGCGTACTGGATGCCGAGCAGCTGCTGCTCGGGCGTCTTGCCGCCGTCCCGCTCGCGCCAGAGGGCGGGCCTGCCGGGGCCGCGGCGCTTGCGGCAGGTGAGGAGGCGGTCCTCGACACCGGACGCGGACGGGCCCAGCTCCACCTGCCAGTACATGGTGTTGGCGGAGAGGAAGACCAGGGAGGTGCCGTGCTCGCGGGCCAGCTCCGTGGTGCGGCGCATGCTCGGCGACCAGTACTCGTCGTGGCCGGGGAAGACCAGGCCCCGGTACCGGGTGGGGTCGATGCGGCCCGCGTGCAGGTCGCGGGCGTCGGCGTACGCCAGGTCGTACCCGTACCGCTCGGCCCAGCGGATGAAGTCGTAGGCGTGGCCCACGTGCAGGGGCAGCCCTGCGCCCGCGTACGGCCGGTCGAAGGAGACCGTCACCGCGGCCTCGCTCTCGCCGAGGAGAATGCCCTGCTCGTCCCACGCGTGGTAGAGACTGGCGCCCGTGCGGCCGTCCTCGGGGTAGAGGTTGTACGCCTGCCAGGTGATGTCCGGCAGGAGCAGCAGGAGGTCGGCGGGGTGGTCGTCGCGGACCGTGAAGGGGACGTGCGAGCGGTACCCGTCGGCGGTGGTCAGCACCGCCACGTACGCCCCGACGCTCCAGTAACTCGGGATCTGCAGACGCCAGGAGAGCCACCAGTGGTGGCAGGAGACCGTGCGGTCCGCGGTCAGCGGGGCCGGCTGGACGATGCCGGAGAGGCGGGGGCTGGTGGTGATCTTCGATGCCCCGTCTCCTCCGTAGTGCCCGATGCGGTATATGTCGACGCTGAACTGCTGGGGCGGGTCGACGGTGACGTGGAAGTCGATCGCCTCGCCCGGGGCGGCGGCGCCGGTGGAGGTGAAGCCCTTGATCTGGCGGTGCACGTCGTCGGCGGTGAGCGGGCCGCCGGTACGGGGCTCCGGGATGTTCGCCGCGCCGGGGGCCGGGGCATGATCGACGTACCAGGGCACGACCTGGCCCGTGTCGTCGAAATAGTGCTCGGATCCGCGCAGCCAGGGCAGCGGGCCCTGGCCGAAAGGATCCGACACGGCGTGCGCGAGCGCGCCCGATTCCCAGCGGCGGATCGGCTCCGACCTCATCTGTGCCCCTCCCTCGCTCCCCCGAGCCTGCGGCGCCGCTTGGTGCATATGGTCCGGCGGCCGCTCCCAGCACATCACATTACGCACGCACCCCGTCACCGTTCGTCGCGAATTTATGTGAACGGAGCGTGATGCTCCGCGCGAGGCGGGGGCGGGGTGGTGGCGGGGTGGCGGATGCGCGTGACGGGGTGGCGGCTCGCGCGGTGGGGTGGCGGCTCGCTCGGCGCGGCCCGGTCGGTCAGACCAGGCGGACCGGTTTCTCCGGGCGGATGCCCAGGCGCGTGAGCCAGTCCCGCAGCGGAGACGGGTCGCCGTCCTCGACGAGGCTCAGGACACGTGGCGCGAGGTCCGCCGCGCGCTCTCCGTCGACCATCAGGGCCGGGCCGTCGAGCCAGTCGAGGCCCGGCGCGGCACCCGCGGTGTCCACCGCGGCGCAGCACACCATGGCCGTGACGTGGTCGGCGAGGAGCTCACGGCCCGTGCGCGGCGGCTGGAGCGGGAAGAGCGGCAGCGCGCCGTCGTCCCAGAGGGCCTCGTCCGGGCCCTGGCCCGTGGGGGCGGGGCGGGGCGGCGCGGCGGCCTCCTCGCGGGCGAGCTCGGCGGTGAGGCCCGCGGCGAGCATGCCGCCACGGCTCTGCTCGTCGGCCTCCTCCTCGGCGGGGAAGAGGGTGGCGGCGCGCTCGGGGGCGTCGGGTGCGAGCCGGTGCGGCGGGGCGCTGTCCGACGCCGAGCCCGGCCCCCCCGATCCGTCACTCTCCGTAACGCTCGGGGCAGCCGTCGTCAGGTGTTCGAGTACGCGTCCGAGGGTCGGCCCGTCGGGGTCCGGGGTCGTCGGGTCCGCGGAGTGGCTGACGCCCAGGGAGTCCAGGACGCGGTGCAGCCGGGCGGCGTCCATGCGCCATTTCCGGTCGACGACCTCGTCCGGATACTCCTGCCAGGCCACCGGCGCCCAGTCCGGCCCCGGCTCCGCGGGCCCGCCGTGGAAGAGGCGGGCGGCCAGCAGCGACGCCGCCTCGTCCACCGATCCCGGCTCCTCCAGGAGGTCACAGGCGGGACGCTCGCCCAGGCGTGAGGCGAAGCCCTCCGCCAGGCGGTCCCTGCGGGACAGCTCGGTGAGCGCGGAGACCACGCCCGCGTCGAGCCGGGAGGGCCAGCGGCCCATGCGCCAGGCGGGCAGCGCGACGCGCGTGAGGAGGCGGTCCCATCCCGCGTACGCGAGGCCGACCTGTTCCTGCGCGACGATCCGCACTCCGTAGTCCACGGCCTGGGCGCGCTCGGCGGCGGCCGCGGCGACGCCGCGCTCCATCTCGGCGGCGTGCACCCGGCAGTGGCGCAGGAGGAGCCGGGCGATCCGGCCGACACCGGCCAGCACCAGGCGCGAGAAGGGGTCGCGGCCCGGGGCCGCGGCGACCGCGACCGCCGCGTCGAGCCCGCGCACGAAGCGGCGCGCCGCGGCTATGTCGGGGTGCGCCGAGGGCCCCGTGCCCGCCACGACGGGCGCGAGCACCGCGCGCAGCTCACCGACCCGCATCCACCACAGGAACGGGGAGCCGATGACGAGCACGGGGGCTACGGAGGACGGGCGTTGCGGGGCGGAGGCGTGCGGGGCGGAGGCGTGCGGGGAGGTGCCAGCCGAGGCGGCCTGGGCGGCCTGGGCAGGCTGGCCAGCCGAGGCACGGTCCCTTTCCCGGTCCCGGCTGCCGCGCGCGGGCGGGCCGTGGGCGGGGTGGGTGCGGTCCTCCAGCCAGCTGTCGCAGTCGGGGGTGAGCGCTATCGCCGAGGGCGCGGGCACGTCCAGCCGGTCGGCGAGGTCCCGCACCAGGCGGTACAGGTCGGGGGCGGACTCCTCGGTGATCGGCACCGTGGGGCTCAGGGCTGGCCTGGCCCGCGCGACGACCAGGCCGACGCCGGCCGCGGCGAGCAGCACGAGCACGGCCACGACGGTCACGACCCAGCGGATGACGTCCCAACGCCCGCCGCTGACATGGCCCGTGGCCCCGCCCGCGAGCAGCACGACGGCGACGGCCGCGGGCAGCAGGGCGACGGCCAGCGCCCGGCTGCGCAGACGCAGCACGGCGAGGGCCCGGGAGCGCGCGGCCTGCGCGCCGACCTCCACACCCGTACCTGACACGACCGATGACACCCCCTGCTGCCTACTGCTCGGCCGCCGGCCGGAGCCGGCGGCACACATCGACGGCGTTCGTGTTGCTCACTCCCCCACTGTGGCACCCGCCATCCACACCGCAATGCCGGTGGTCTGTTTGGCTCTGGGCACCTCGAACGCTTTCGCCGCACCCTAGTTGGGGCGCCCGCCATCGTCAGCCGGATGGGCGACCGGTCACTCGATGGAATGGCTTTGGCTAAAGCTGTATGCCAAAAGGGCCCCGGATCCAGTGTCAGATCCGGGGCCCGATGCGACGCGAGTGGCCGAAAGTCACGCGGGGTGCGCGGGAGGCGCGGGCGGGATGCGCGGGCGGGATGCGCGGGCGGGATGCGCGGGGTGCGCGGGCGGGAGGAGGCGGGTCACGCCTCCTCGGTCGCCTCCGCGGCCGCCTTCGCCGCGATGTCCGTGCGGTGCTGGGAACCGTCGAGGCGGATGCGGGACAGCGCGGCGTACGCGCGCTCCCGCGCCTCGGTGAGGCCGGTGCCGGTCGCCGTCACGGACAGCACGCGGCCGCCCGCGCTGACGACCGCGTCGCCGTCGCGCTTCGTCCCCGCATGCAGCACGTACGCGTCGGGGGCGTCCTGCGCCGCGACCTCGGCCAGGCCCTCGATGGGGTCACCCGTACGCGGCGTACCGGGGTAGTTGTACGAGGCGACGACCACGGTCACCGCGGCGTCGTCGCTCCAGCGCAGCGGGGGCAGATCGGCGAGGTTGCCGGTCGCCGCGGCCATCAGGAGCCCGGCGAGCGGGGTCCGCAGACGGGCGAGGACGACCTGCGTCTCGGGGTCGCCGAAGCGGGCGTTGAACTCGATGACGCGCACGCCGCGGCTCGTGATCGCGAGGCCCGCGTACAGCAGCCCCGAGAACGGGGTGCCGCGGCGGCGCAGCTCGTCCACGGTCGGCTGGAGCACGCTCTGCATGACCTCGTCGACGAGCTTCGGGTCGGCCCACGGGAGGGGCGAGTACGCGCCCATGCCGCCGGTGTTCGGGCCCTCGTCGCCGTCGAGCGCGCGCTTGAAGTCCTGGGCGGGCTGGAGCGGGACGACGGTCTCGCCGTCGGTGATCGCGAAGAGGGAGACCTCGGGGCCGTCGAGGAACTCCTCGATGACGACGCGGTCGCAGGCGAGGGCGTGGGCACGGGCCACGTCCACGTCGTCGGTGACGACGACGCCCTTGCCCGCGGCCAGGCCGTCGTCCTTGACGACGTACGGCGCCCCGAAGGCGTCGAGGGCCTCGTCGATCTCCGCCGGGGTCGTGCAGACGTAAGACCGGGCGGTCGGCACGCTCGCGCCCGCCATGACGTCCTTGGCGAACGCCTTGGAGCCTTCCAGCTCCGCGGCCTCCTTGGAGGGCCCGAAGCAGGGGATGCCCGCCGCGCGCACGGCGTCGGCGACGCCCGCGACGAGGGGCGCCTCCGGGCCGACGACGACGAGACCGGCGCCGAGCTGTTGGGCGAGCGCGGCCACGGCGGCGCCGTCGAGGGCGTCGACCCGGTGCAGCTCGGCCACCTCTGCGATGCCGGCGTTGCCGGGGGCGCAGTGCAGCTCGGAGACGTCGGGGTCGAGGGACAGAGAGCGGCACAGGGCGTGTTCGCGGGCACCACTGCCGATGACGAGGACCTTCACGGTGGTCAGCCTAGCCCGCGGGGTGCGGTGCGTTTGTACGGGCCGCTCAGGGTGGGCCGGGAAGTTCTTTGTACGTTCCTCCAGCCCGCCCTGAGCGGCCCGCTCTGCCCGCCCTGAGCGGCCCGCTCTGCCCGCCGCGTGCCCCGCTCTGTCCGAGCGCCTGCGCGAGCTACTCGTTCGGGTACTCGTCGACCACCGTCGCGCCCAGTTCCCGGACGATCAGGTCGTGACCGGAGAGGGCCGAATCGACCAGGTCCGGGTCGTCGTCCTCGGGGATGTCGTCCTCGGGGGACACGTGTTCCGGGGCAGGGGCGGGGGGCGCGGCAGGGCGGGGGGCCGGGGCGGCCTCCGGGGCGGGCGGGGGCGGGGAGTGGGGTGCCGGTGCCGCCGGGGGTGGTGTCTGCTGCTGCGGGGGCGTGTAGGCGGGGCGGGAGGCGGTCGGGGCGCCGCCGAAGTTCCCGCCGGAGTTGCCTCCGAAGTTCCCGGCGGCGGGCGGGGGTGCGGAGCCGCCGGACGGGTCGACGATCGCCTCGACCTTCCACTGCACGCCGAACTGCTCGGACAGCGCCTGCCGCAGCACGTCCTCGCTGCCGCTGCTCGCGAAGTTGTCCCGGGCGCCCGCGTTGACGAAGCCGATCTGCAGGGTCGTCCCGTCGAACCCCGCAACCTGGGCGTTCTGGCTGAGCAAAATCCAGGTGAAGCGGCGACGGTTCTTCACCGCCTCGAGGATGTTCGGCCACAGGGTGCGCGGGTCGGGGCCGCCGGCGGGGGGCGCGGCCGCCATGGGGGCGGGGGCCTGGGGGGCCTGGGGGGCCTGGGGGGCCTGGGAGGTCGTGGGTGCGGGGCTCGGCGCGGACGGAG
>NZ_JBFBEE010000035.1:0-80200 GCF_040683555.1 Streptomyces sp. NPDC093510 | reverse complement strand
CTCCGCTCCACCCTTGACTCCCGCCCCTGCACCGCAAGTCTTCCTTGAGCCGGACGGCCAGGGGTGGGGGCTTCGGATTCCCTGGATGGGTCATCATCTTTCATTGCCGGGTGCGGACCGGCCCAACGTAAGCCGACGTCACAGTCACAGCTCGGCCAACTGCCCGGCTTCGCCGCTCGGTCCATCCCCTCTCGCTGCCGGGCGCGGACCGCCCCAACGTAAGCCGACGTCACAGTCACAGCCCTGCCAACCGCCCGGCCTCGCCGGTCGGGTCATCGGCTCTCGCTGCCGGGTGCGGACCGGCCCAACGTGGGTGGACGTCACCATCCCGGCTGGGTCGGTCGCGCGGCCTCGCCGCCCGGGCATCACCCCTCCCCGCCGGGGCGCGGACCGGCCCCACGTGAGCGGACGCGAGAGTCGAGGCGCCGGGAGGCCAAGGGGGCCTGGCACCGCCGCCCCCTCCGGCACCTACTTTGGGAAAGTTGCGAACCGAGTCGGCGCGCGCCCCCCTGCCACCCCCCGCACGCCCCTCACACATGCCCATCCGAAGCCGGAATCGGGCACAGCGCGCCCGCATGCCGGGGGCGCATCATCCGAACAGGGGGGCGCACGGCACACCCATTCGCAACTTTCCCAAAGTAGGTGCCGCACGGCGGCGAGACCGGGCGGCCGACAGGGCCGCGACCGTGACGGACACCCACGTTGAGCCGGTCCGCACCCGGCAACGAGAGCCGATAACCCGAGCGGCGAAGCCGGGCAGTCGGCCGAGCTGCGACCGTGACGGGGACCCACGTTGGACCGGATCGCACCCGGCAGCGAGAGCCGATGACCCGAGCGGCCTAGCCGGGGCAGAGCCCTGACCGTAGCGCCAGCTCACGTTGGACCGGTCCGCACCCGGCAGCGAGAGCGGATGACCCACCCAGAGAATCCGAAGCCCCCACCCCTGGCCGTCCGGCTCAAGGAAGACTTGCGGTGCAGGGGCGGGAGTCAAGGGTGGAGCGGAGCGGAATCGGCGGAGCCGACGCGACGCAGGAGCGCCCTTTACTGCCGGCCCGGAGGCGCCACAATCCGCTTAAAACCGGGCGGCCCCGGTCACCGTCAAGGACGCGGGCCCACCGAAGTCTCCGCCCCCACCCCCGCCCCCGGATGCAACCGCACCCACCCATCCCACGCCGAAGCCACCATCTCGCGGACGTCACGCTTCGCGGACCAGCCGAGTTCTGTGGCGATGCGGTGCGCGGAGGCGACCACGCGGGCCGGGTCGCCGGGGCGGCGGGAGGTCACCTCGGCGGGGGTGTCGTAGCCGGTGACCTCGTTGATGAGGTCCGTCATCTCGCGGACCGACACGCCCTCACCGCGCCCGACGTTGAGCGTGAGGTCCGTGCCGGGCGCGGCGGACGCGAGGCGGCGGGCCGTCGCCACGTGGGCCTCGGCGATGTCGACGACGTGGATGTAGTCGCGTACGCACGTACCGTCGGGGGTCGGGTAGTCCGCGCCGAAGACACGCGGCGCCTCGCCGTCGGTGAGCTTCTCGAAGACCATCGGGACGAGATTGAAGACGCCGGTGTCGGCGAGCTCGGGGGCCGCCGCGCCCGCCACGTTGAAGTAGCGCAGGGACGCCGTCGCGAGACCGTGCGCGCGGCCCACCGCACGGACCAGCCACTCGCCGGCCAGCTTCGTCTCACCGTACGGACTCATCGGCAGGCACGGCGTCTCCTCGGTGACGAGGTCGACGTCGGGCATGCCGTACACCGAGGCGGAGGAGGAGAAGACGAAGTGGGCGACGCCCGAGGAGGCCGCCGCGTCGAGGAGGACGCGCAGGCCCTCCACGTTCTCGCGGTAGTAGTGCAGCGGGCGGTCGACGGACTCGCCGACCTGCTTCTTTCCGGCCAGGTGCACGATGCCGGTGACCGCGTGCTCCTCGAAGGCGCGGGCCAGCAGGTCGCCGTCGAGGACCGAGCCGACCACCAGCGGCACCCCGTCGGGCACGCGCTCGGCGATGCCGGTGGACAGGTCGTCGTAGACCACGGCCCGCTCGCCCGCCTCCGTCATGGCGCGGACGACGTGCGCCCCGATGTATCCGGCGCCGCCGGTGATCAGCCAGGTCATGGTCGTCTTGTCCCGTCTTGTCGCGAGTGTGGTGCGTGGACGTGCAGTGTCGCAGAGGCGGTGTACGAGGCGTGTCAGCGGCTTCCGGAGCCCCTCAGGGAACGCGTCAGCCGGGTCAGGCGTCGTTTCGCGACGCCCGCCACGCCCCGCACGCCCGGCGCGAGCCGCACCGAGAGGTTCCCCGCCTGCGTGGCGTACGGCTGGACGAGCAGTACCCCGCGCCGCCGGCTCGGTACCACCGTGCGGCGCAGCAGGCCCGGCCCGGCGACGGCGTGCGCGGTGGTGTCGCGCGTCGTCCCGTCGTCGAAGTGGAGCCGCAGACGCACGTCCCACACGCCGTCGTCCAGCGACCCGAGGTCGAGCAGGACCGTGGCGACCCAGGTCTCGCCGGGCCGCTCGGCGCCGAACGCCGCCGTCCGGCGCAGCCCGGGCCGCCCGCTCTGCCGGTGGACCAGCTCGACGTCGACCGTGGCGGGACCCGCGTCGGCCACCCGTCCGTACAGCTCGCGCAGCCGCAGCGTCAGCCGCGTCCCGCCGGCCCCCGGACGCAGCGCGCCGTCGACCGCGACGGGCAGCAGGCGCATGGGGCGTACGAGCAGGTGCTCCAGGGTCACCTGGGGGAGGTCCGCCGCCCAGACCGGCGTGGCGTCGGACGCCGTCGGGTACGGCGGCGCGAGGCGGGCCGGGCGTGCCGCCACCTGCTTCAGGCGGGTCAGGTCGCGCGGCTCCTCGGAGGCGAGGACGACACGGGCGATGACCCGGCCGGGCGCGGGCGCCGCGTCGAGGTCGGCGGCGTCGAACGTCGCGAGGTAGGCGCGCGTGAGGGCCCACCACTCGCGCTGGTACTCCTTGCCGCGCGCGGTCAGCTCCCGCGTGTACATGCGCAGGCCGTGGTCGACGAACTTGGCGCGGGCCGCCCGCGCGAGCCGCTTGCCGCCCGTGCCCCGGGAGTCCCGCAGGATCTCCACGGACTGGCGGTGCGCCTCCATGCGGGCCTGCCAGTTGGCGATCCCGGCGCGGTCCAGGGAGATCGACAGCTTGGCGGCGGCGCGGCGCACGTGCCAGACGTAGACCGTGTCGGGGACGAGCGCGATGCGGGGTGCGGCGGCCAGGACGCGCGCGGTGAAGACGAAGTCCTCGTAGATGAAGCGGCCTTCGGGGAAGCGGATGCCGTGCTCGCGCAGGAAGGCCGTGCGGTAGAGCTTGTTGACGCACAGCGTGTCGTGGACGAGGCGGGTGCGCAGCTCGGGACGGGCGACGAGCCGGGCCTTGGTGTAGAGCTCGGGCTGCCACGGGACTTCGCGCCCCGAGGGCAGTTCGCGGCGCACGCACAGCCCCGAGGCGACCTCCGCGTCATGCCTCAGCGAGGCGGCGAGCAGCGCGTCGGCCGCGCCGGACGGCAGCACGTCGTCGCTGTCGAGGAACATCACGTACGGCGCGGCCGCGGCGTCGATCCCGTCGTTGCGGGGTGTGCCGCAGCCGCCGCTGTTGGTCTCGCGGCGGATCACGCGCACGCGCCGGTCGGCGGCGGCGAGCGAGGTCAGGACATCGGCGCTGCCGTCCGTCGAACAGTCGTCGACGGCGATCACCTCGTGGACGACGGGGCCCTGGGCCAGCGCGGAGCGCACCGCGTCCGCGACGTGCGCCGCGTCGTTGTAGCCGATCACGACGACGGAGACGCGGGAGGCGGACGGGTTAGTGACAGGAGTGTTCTGGGCAGTCGGGAGAGGCAGGATGCGGTCCACGGGGGAAATTTTAGTGGTTGCCGGTAATTATCCGATTAGGGGGGTATTCGTGGGCCTGCCGACCCGGGCGAGCACCTCGCCGGTGCGCGGGCTCCAGCCGGCCACCACCGCCTCGGGCGGGACCCGCTGGTCGGGCGAGAGCAGCAGCCACCGCACCTGGTAGCGGCGGACGATCGCCGCGCGTTCGGCGCGAGTGGACTCGGGGGAGAGGTAGGAGCGGACGGCCGCCAGGCGGTGGTTGCGCACGCCCTCGTCGAGCGAGGCGTCCGGCCAGGCGGGAGCGACGAGGTTGGCCCCGTACCCGGGCACGGAGCGGGTGGGGCGGTAGCCGTCCGTCAGGACGACGTCGCCCTTGCGCATGTGGCCGACCGCCCACCCGTAGCCGGGCCAGCGTGGCGGCTGGTCGAAGCCGACGGGGTCCAGGGCGCGCGGCACGACGGCGCCCGCCTGGATCTGGAAGAACCCGACGCACGCCCCGAGGGCCGCGGCCCCGGCGAGCGCGCCGCGCCGCCACCCCCAGGTGCGGGGCGCCGCGAGCTCGATGGCGAGGGCGAACTGGAGGGGGACCAGCGTCAGGCCGAGGATGCGGCCGTACGTGTAGTGGCCGCTGACCCAGCCGTACGCGACGACCAGGCAGTCCAGGGCGAACATCAGGACCAGGGGGTCCCTGCGGTCGCGGTGGAAGCGCAGCCACAGGGCGGGCAGGCCGAGCAGCGCCAGCCAGAAGCGCTGCGGCATCTCGGTGTAGAGCTGGCGGTGGATCCAGTCGACGGACTGGTCCCCGACGAGGGAGAAGACGCTGTAGTACGGCCAGATCGCCGCGACGGCCACCGCGGTCGCGGCGGTTGCCGTCCAGGGCCACACCCGGCGCCCCACCGTGCGGTCCGACGCCGCGAACGCGACGACGCCGATCACCGCCGCCACCGACGAGATGGGGTGGACGAGCAGGATCAGCCCGCACAGGCCGCCGAGTCCGACGTACGGCCACCAGGAGCGCCCCACGCGGTGGGTGAGCGTGCCCGCCCGAGCCCATGCCCAGAACGTCAGGCCGATCGCGAACGTCGACGGGTAGCCGAGGTTCCCCGTCATCGACATCAGGCCCAGATAGCCGCTCCACCACGCCATCCGCGTGCCCCACAGCAGCACCATGGCGAACAGCGCGAGCACCGGCGCCCACGGGCGGGGCGTCAGGACGCGGACGAAGCGGCCGATGCCGGTGAGCAGGACGAGGAGGTTCAGCGGTCCCGCGAGCTTCACGACCTCCCAGCCCGCGAGCCCGGTGACCTTGGCGAACAGGCCCTGTACGACGGCGTAGGGCGAGTAGTACGCGCTGCCGTCGCCCGGCAGGTCCGCCATCGGGTGCGCGGGGTGGAGGAGGTTGTCCTTCAGGCGTTCGACGACGGCCGCGTGCTGGCCGAAGTCGCAGCACATCGGGACCCGCCAGTACGCCAGCGACATCACCAGCCAGAACAGCCCGCCGAGCAGGAGGTACGGGCCGGGGCGCCGGCGCCGGCTGCCGCCGAGCGCCGTCGCGCCGTGGAAGGCCCGGCGGGTGAGCAGCGCCCCGCTCACCGCATCAGCCTCTCCGCGACGCGGGCCGCGGCCCGCCCGTCGTCCAGGTCGCAGTAGGCCTCGCGGAACGCCGCGTACGCCTCCGCGTGCCGGGCCGAGATCGCGTCGAGGTCGCGGAGCGCCTCGACGACCTCGCCGGTGGAGGCGAGCAGCGGGCCGGGGGCGCGCGTCTCGAAGTCGAGGTAGAAGCCGCGCACGGTGTCGCGGTAGTGCTCCAGGTCGTACGCGTGGAACAGCATCGGGCGCCCGGTGTGCGCGAAGTCGAACATCAGGGAGGAGTAGTCCGTCACCAGCACGTCGGCGAGGAGCAGGAGTTCGGCCGCTCGCGGGTGCGCGGACACGTCGCGTACGAAGGGTGCGCGGGCGCCGGGGAGGCGGCCCGCCGTCAGCGGGTGCTTGCGCACGAGCAGGACGTGGTCGTCGCCGAGCACGGACTCGGCCGCGCGGAAGTCGAGGGCGGGTTCGTAGCGGAACCGGCCGGGGGAGTAGGCGAGATGGTCCCGGTACGTCGGCGCGTACAGGACGACCCGTTTGTCCGGGGTGATGCCGAGCTCGTGGCGGACCCGCTCGGCGACCTTCTCGCGGTCCTCGGTGAACAGCACGTCGTTGCGGGGCGAGCCCGCCTCCAGGACCTCGCCGTCGTAGGCGAGGGCGCGGCCCAGGTGGGGGGTGGAGAAGCGGTTCGGGGAGATGAGGACGTCCCACTGGCGGGACAGCTTGGGGAGGGCGTCGAGGTGGCCGTGGTCGGCGTAGAGGGTGTCGGTCAGGTCGGTGCCGATGCGCTTGAGGGGCGCGCCGTTCCAGGTCTGGACGACGGTCTGGCCCTCGCGGCGTTCGAAGAAGTCGGGCAGGTGGCCCGCGGTGACGATGCGGCGGCAGCGGGCCAGCGCCTCGTACCAGTCGGCGCTGTGCTCCTCGACGCCCTTCGCGCCGGCCGGGACGTGGGTCTGCTGGTCGTGGGTGACCCACAGGTGTTCGACGCCGGCGCCGCGCCGCACCAGTTCCTCGTGGACGGCGCGCGGCGAGTCCCCGTCGAAGTAGAGGACGGCGTCGGTCAGCGGCAGCCGGCGGCGGCTCGGGTAGTGGACGGTGCGGAGCCTGTGCCGTCGGTACGCGCCGCGCTCGGACCGGGAGAGCACAGAGCCCGCCTCGATGAGCAGCCGGTCGCCGAACCGCCGTCCGACGGTGAACTCGCGCCCCTGGACGGTGTGGTGGAGGGGCAGCGTGACGGAGGCGGAGGCCAGCAGCCGCACGGGCACCCCGTCCTCGCGACCGTACCCGGCACCGTTCTCGGGACCGTACCCGGCACCGTTCTCGGGACCGTACCCGCCACCGTCCCCGGGCCCTTTCCCGGCGCCGTCGCGCAGGAACGCGTACCACCGTCCCTCGCGCAGCACCCCGCCGCCCGGCGCGACCACCGCCCGGAACCGGTCGCCCGTCAGCTCGACCGGTACCGCCAGCTCCTCGTCGCGGCCGCTGTGCCGCAGCACCAGCTCCGGCTCGTCCCAGCTGGCCGCGGCCACCGGGCCCGCGATGGTCAGCGTGCCGTCCTGGTCCCACGTGACGCGGTCGGCGATCGGCTGCCGGGTCAGCTCGACGACGAGGCGGCCCTGATCGTTGGCGGTGGCGCACAGCTCGCGGCCCGCGCGGGACGCGTACCGCCCCGGGGGCAGGTCGAGGGTGGCGGCCAGGGACTTCAGGGTGCCGTCGGGCAGGACGAGGTTGGCCTGCCAGCGCTCGCCGTGCGACGGCTCGACCTCCTTGGGCGCGAGGTGCGGCGTGGGCGCCACGCCCTCCAGGTCGGGGAGGCGGACGCGCGCTTCGAAGCGGTCGCCGGTGACCCGCACCGGATACTCGAAGTCGGTCCGCGTGAGCGCGTGGGTGAGGCGGAGCGAGGCGGGCCGCGCGGGCCCCGGCAGGGTGCCCGTCAGGACCACGTCGTCCCCGTCGCGCCGGTGGGCGTCCACGCGCGCCGCGTACTCCTGGATCCGCAGCACGAGCCGGCCCTTGCTGAAGCCGAGGACGAGCCGGAGCCCGTCGCCGAGCTCCCGCACCACGGACTGGGCCGACGCGCCCTCGGAGGCCCGCACGGCGGCCCGCCGTACCGTGCCGTGGCCCGCGACGACCACGCCGAACAGCCAGTTCCCCGGCTGCCAGCGGCCGCCGGTCCTGAGCTGCTCGGGGTCGACGGTCATCTCGAAGCCGGACAGGTCGTAGCAGTGCAGCTGCTGCCGCGACTTCTCGGTGGCCCGGGGCGCGGTGACCGTCTTCGTGGGCAGGCGGCGGAATCTGCCCCTGCTGTGGACCGACTTGAGGAGCCCGGCCTTCACGGAGTGCCCGGGACGGGTCGCCCGAAGGTTGCGCACGTACGCGTATCCGCTGATCCGCAGCTTCCCTTCGGCGTCCCACCGCGACTCGTCGACCCGTGCCACCACGGGCAGTTCGCCCCGGCCGAGGCGTGCCACCTTCTCGGGGACGGGCCCCACTCCCGGATAGGCGGCGCGGCGCCGGACCTTGCCCCGCACCTGGAAGGCCGTGCCGTTGGCCCGTTCGAAGGCGAGCAGCCGGATCAGTTCGGCGGTGCGCGACTCGCGGACGAGCTGCCATTTGATGCGCAGGTCGACGGGGAGCTCCGCGAGCACGGCCGGGTCGGCGCGGCGCAGGAACGCGGCCGTGTCGGTGAGGAACGCCGTGCGGTACTCGGGGCCGCCCATCGGCAGGCCCTCCAGGAAGTACACGAAGTCGTCGCGCAGGCAGGACGCGTCGTACGTCTTCTTCATCTCCGGCGCGTGCTCGGCGAGGAAGGCGCTGACGTGCGCGCACGCCGCGATCCGGTCCCGTACGCCCTTGACGTCGGTGCGGCGCCGGGTGATGGAGCCCTCGCGGACCCGCCAGTAGTAGACGTGGTCGCTGAGCACGTCCACGGAGCCGGCGAGGAAGTGCGCCGGGATCATCACGGGGGTGTCCTCGTAGAGCTTGCCCTCGGGGAAGGTGAAGCGGTGCCGGTCCCAGAAGGCGCGGCGGAACACCTTGTTCCAGGCGACGCGGTCGGAGAGCAGGTCGAGATCGTGGGAGATGTGGGTGCGGGTGCGCGGTTCGGTCAGCCACTTGTACTGCCAGGCCTGGGAGCGGCCGCGTTCGGTGAGCCGCCAGACGTTGCCGCTCGCGAAGTCGGAGCCGGTGGCGTCCAGGCTCGCGATCATCCGCCCGTACGCGTCGTGCGGGACGACGTCGTCACTGTCGACGAAGGTCAGGAACTCGGCGGTGGGGGAGGCCTTGCGGACCCCGGTGTTGCGGGCGGCGCTCAGTCCGGCGTTGCGCTGGCGGACGTAGACGAAGCGGGGGTCCTTGGCGGCGAACTCGCGCGCGATGCGGGGGCTGCCGTCGGTGGAGCCGTCGTCGACGAGGATGCACTCCAGGCCGCCGCGCGCCCCGGGGCCGCCCAGCAGGCCGGGGCCGGCGGGGCCGCCGGGGCCCTCGGGGTCCGCGGGGCCCGCGGGGTCTTCCATGGTCTGCCGTGCGATCGACTCAAGGCACTCCTCCAGGAACTCCTCGACGTTGTAGATGGGTACGACGACGCTGAGACGGGGCTGCACGCGAACCGGCCTTTCGGTGGGGATAACGGCATATTCGTCCCCTTTGCCCGCTCACGTCTCCCGATGGTCAAGTTATCTGCACTCGACCACCCCAACGAGTGACGATCGGTCTTCGACAGGCGGTGTCCCGCTGACTACGGTCGGTGCCCATGACGCGCTTCTCGGTAGTCGTCCCCGTCCACCGCGTCCAGGGCTACCTGCGCGCGTGCCTGGACTCGGTGCTCACCCAGTCCTTCGGCGACCTCGAACTGATCGTCGTCGACGACGCGTCCCCCGACGCCAGTGCCACGATCGCCGCGGAGTATCAGCGGCGCGACCCCCGCGCACAACTCGTCGGCCTCCCCGCACACATCGGCCCCGGCCCCGCCCGCAACGCCGGCGCCGACCGCGCCACCGGCGACCACCTCCTCTTCCTCGACGGCGACGACCTGCTGCTCCCCGGCGCCCTCGCCGCCGTCGACGCCGCGCTCACGGCGGCGGACGGCCCCGACGTCCTGCTCTGCGCCCACGACCGCGTCGACTGGTGGGAGAACGTCCGCCCCGGCGGCGACGACCTCACGGGCGACCCCCTAGCCGTCACCCCCGCCGCCTGGAACCGTGTCTTCCGGCGTGACTTCTGGCAGGGACAACGGCTCGCCTTCTCCGCCGGCGCGTACGAGGACGTGGTGCCCGTCCACACCGCGGCCCTCCGCGCGGACGACCGCGTCGCCGTCCTCGACCGGCCCTGCGTGCGCTGGCGCGAGCGGCGCGCCGGCAGCTTCTCCAAGACACCGGGCCGGGCACACTTCGCCGTCGTCGCACGGTACGGGGAACTCCTCGCGGCAGCCGGACCCGAGGAGCGCGCCCGGCTCCTGCCGCACGCCGCCGCCCACCTCCTCGCCGTCCTCGACGACCCGGGGCGCATCAGGGAGGGCGACCGGCGCGACTTCTTCCGCGAGGCAGCACGCCTGCACGCCACGTACGCGCCCGCGGGCACCGCGCCCCGCACCCCCGAGGGCAAGGCGCTCGCCACCGCCTCGTTCGCCGCCTACGAAGGGCTGCGCAAGGCCGAGACACGGCGGCTGCGCGTCACCCGGCAGCTGAGGCGGCAGAAGAAGAAGCTGCGGGCCCGCGCCATGACGGCCGCCTACCGCGCCGACCTGCGCCGCCCCCTCGACCCGAACCTCGCGGTCTACGGCGCCTACTGGAACCGCGGCGTCTCCTGCAACCCCGCCGCGATCCACGCCAAAGCCCGCGAACTCGCCCCGCACGTCCGGGGGGTGTGGGTCGTCTCCAGCCGCAACAAACACCGGGTGCCGCCCGGCGTCGAGTACGTCATCGAGGGCTCCCGGCGCTACTGGCGGACGATGGCCACCGCCACGTACCTCGTCAACAACTCCAGCTTCCCCGGCGGCTTCACCAAACGCCCCGGCCAGGTCTACCTCCAGACCCACCACGGCACCCCGCTCAAGACGATGGGCCTCGACCAGCGCCGCTACCCGGCGGGCACGCACGGCATCAGCTTCCAGAAGGTCCTCGACCACACCGACCAGTGGGACTTCAGCCTCTCCGCGAACCCGCACTCCACGGAGGTCTGGGAGCGCGTCTACCCGTCCGTGGCCTACCAGGCCCTGGAGGCGGGCTACCCCCGCAACGACGTCTACTTCACGGCCGGCGAGGAGGAGGCCGCGCGCGTACGGGCACAGCTGGGCGTCGACGACGGGCGGACCGTGCTGCTCTACGCGCCCACCCACCGCGACTACCAGAAGGGCTTCCTGCCCCGCCTCGACCTGCGCCGCTTCGCCGAGACGCTCGGCCCGTCGTACGTCGTGCTCGTGCGCGCCCACTACTTCTACGGCGCCGACGCCGGCCTGGAGAGCCACCCGCAGCTCGTGGACGTCACCGGGCACGCACGCGTGGAGGAGCTGTGCCTGGCCGCCGACGCCCTCGTCACGGACTACTCGTCGCTGATGTTCGACTACGCCTGCCTCGACCGCCCCATCGTCACCTACGCACCCGACTGGCAGGCCTACCGCCTCGCCCGCGGCACCTACTTCGACCTGCTCTCCGGGCGCCCGGGCGAGACACCGGGCGCCGTGGCCACCACCGAGGACGAACTGGCCGGACTCTTCCGGTACGGGGGCTGGGACACACCGGAGACGACGGCGCTGCGCTCGGCGTTCCGGGAGCGCTTCTGCCCCTACGACGACGGAAGGGCCGCCGAACGCGTGGTCCGGCGGCTCTTCCTGCCCGAGGATCAGCGCTCATAGGCCCGACGCTCGCGGGCTCAGCGCTCGTAGGCCCGACGCTCGCGGGCTCAGCGCTCGTACGGCGAACGCACCGGGAAGTACGCCGTCAGGAACGACCGGATGGCGAGCGCCATCTCCTCGTCCGTCACGCCGCCGTCGGGCGACTCCCCGATGCAGAACGCGGTCCTGTCGCGGTTCTGCAGCAGCCGCCCGAGCCGCGCGTGGTCGCCGCGGTCACCGATGTCCACGAAGTCGTACGAGATACCGGCCGGCACCGCCCTCCCGGTGAGGTACGCGTAGTGGTGGTGCAGCGACGAGACGAGCGCCAGGTCGTCGCGGGAGCGGAAACGGCTGCGGGCCGTGGCCGCCGTCTGCTTGGGGAAGCGCTCGGTGATCTCCGCGAGGATGCTGCGGCGCAGCGCGTACGGCACGTGGAAGAAGGTGTGCGTCGTCGTCCTGCCGAACTCGCGGCGCAGCAGCTCGCGGTTGTTCTTCGCCGCTGCCAGATAGCCCTCGTCGCCGGGCGAGACCGGCAGCGCGGGCACGGACGCCGACGACCAGAAGAAGCGGGCGAGACCGTTGCTGAGGAAGAAGGTGTCCGGGGTGGTGGGGCGGCCCAGGAACATGTCGTCGTTGAAGTAGAGGAAGTGCTCCGACAGGCCCTCGATGCGGTGCAGCTGCGACTCGATGGAGTGCGAGTTGAAGGTCGGCAGGCACGCCTCGGGCTCGGCGAACAGGTCGCGGTGGTCGACGACGGTGAGGCCCGGGTGGTCCCGGTCGAGCCAGGACGGGACCTGCCCCGCCGTGACGAGGTACACGTGCCGGATCCACGGCGCGTACATCGCGAGGGAGCGCAGGCTGAACCGGAGCTCGTCGCGGTTGCGGAAGCGCACCGCGCCGTTGTCGGCCGACGTGTCGCCGCCGCCGAGCGTCGCGTCGCGGCGGGCGCGCCACTCCGGGTCGGAGTCGTCGACCCAGGTGTAGACGGCGTCGATGGGGAAGTCGACATCCTTGACGAGGAGTTCGGCGAAGACGTCCAGGGTCGGGTAGGTCCGGTCGCCCACGCGCAGGGTCGTCGTCGGGGTCAGCGAGGGCAGCTCGGCGCCCGCAAGGGTCGCCCCGGAGGGCGCGTGGAAGAAGCCCTCCGCCGTCCGCCGCCAGAACGCCACCGTGCAGGCGAGACCCGCGCCGTGCCGCAGCGACAGCGTGGTCGTGGTGACGGGCTTGAACAGCTTGACGCCCGCCAGCTCGCCGACGCTGTCGAGCCGCTCGGCGAGGACGGCGCCGGGCGCCGCGTCACGCGGGCCGACCAGCTCGGCGTAGACCGGCTGCCCGCGCATCGCCCCGGCGAGCGCCTTCAGCGCCCGCCCCCGGTCGTCCTCCGCGACGGCCAGGGTGTGGGCGGTGCCGTTGGTGGTGCGGACGAGGACGTAGGGGACGTCCTGCGCCTCCAGGGCGTCCGCGGCGAGCCGCAGGTTCCACTCGGCCATGCGCGGCGCGAGGACGTCGTCGCGCCGCTCGGCGAGGCGGCCCACCGAGCGGATGACGCGGCCCGTGCCGTCGGCGGCGAGGATCTCGTCCTCGCGGGCGTGCTCGTCGGCGGCGGCCGCGGCAACGAAGGTGTGCGGGGCCGTGGGCCGGAACCCGCTGCCGCCGGACGCGACGCCGAGCGCCACCCGGTCCGCGCGCCCGCGCAGCCGCTCCGGCCGGTCGCGTCCCGCGACGAGCCGCGTGTACAGCTCCTCCCAGCGCGCGGTGACGTCCGCGGAGGAGAAGCGGGCGTACACACCCTCCCTGGCCGCGAGGGCGAAATCGCGCCGCAGCTCGTCATCGCCCATCAACTCGTCCATCGCGCGGGCGAGTTCGTCGACCTCGCCGGGCGGTACGAGCAGCCCGTCGACGCGGTGCCGCACGATCTCGGCGGGCCCCGTCAGCACGTCGTACGCGACGACCGGCACCCCGGCGGCGAGCGCTTCGAGGAGCACCAGCGGGAACGCCTCGTTGTGCCCCGCGGTCATCAGGCTCAGCCCGGCCTTGGCCCACTCGGCGGCCATGTCCTGGCAGGGGCCGAGGAGTTCGACCCGGTCGTGCAGGCCGAACCCGTCGACAAGACGGCGCAGATGCCGCTCGCGGTGGCCGCCGCCGAAGATCCGCAGCGTCCACTCCGGGTGCGCCTCCGCGACCTGCGCGAACGCCCGTACGGCATGGTCGACGCGCTTCTCGCCGGTCAGCCGCGCCGCCATCACGATGACCTTGCTCTCGCCGTCGGCGCGCGGCCGGAAGCCGTCGGGCACGGCGTTCGGGATGACGGCGAGCTCGGGTGCGGTCGCGCCGAGGGACTCCGCGATCCAGTCACGGGTGCGGTCGGTGAGCGTGACCAGCGCGTCCAGGCGCGGCGCGTGCAGCAGCAGCGGTTCGCCGGACGGGCCGCGCCGCTGGGTGGGGCGGTGCTCCTGGTGGACGGTGACGACCCGCGCCGGCGCCAGGGCCACGGCGGCGGCGAGCAGCGCGGGCGTCGTCGTGACCAGCACGTCGGTGTCGAGCGAGCCGAGCGCGGCGGTCATCTCGATGTCGGAGAGGCGGTCGAAGGCGTCCTCCCACGCGGGTTTGATCAGCTCGCTGGGCAGCGCGGCCAGCGTCCGGCACGCGGCGTCGTCCAACTCGGTGGCACGCACAGGGCGTTCGGGGGTCGCGGTGCGGTCCACGAGGTGGCGCACGGGCAGCCCGCGCGCCTCGGCGAAGAACGGTTCCGCGCGCGTCCGGAAGACGGAGACGACCTCGACCTCGACGCCGGGACGCTCGGCCAGGTGCCGCGCCTGGGTGTACGTGGCGAGCTCGGTGCCGCCCATCTCGTCGCCCCAGCCGAGCAGATACGTGATCTTCATGAGGTCTCCTCCGCGAGGTCCCGCCGGATGTCCGGCTCCGGTGTTGCGACTGCGGCGGGCTCCCGCGCCGCTTCGGTGATGTCCCAGCACGTCACCGCGAACGCGCCGGTGCCGGTGAAGTGGGCGTGCGCCCGGACGAGCGCCCCGCCGGGCAGCGCGTGGACGCGGAACGGGGTGGGGTAGGCGGCGGAGGGGTCCCGCACGTCGGTCAGCCACCGCCCGACGGGGAGCCGGCCCACCCGGAAGTCCCACACCCACTGCCCGGCCCCCGCCCCGGCCATCGCCCCGAGCGGCACCCGCAGCGTGAACGCGTCGCCCTGCCAGGCCACTTCGGCGGGTACGACGACGCCGTCGCGCCGACGCACAGCCGTGGACCCGTCCCGGGCTCCGGCCTCGCCGCGCAGGGCCCCCGCGACGAGCCTCCCGTGCACCGTGATGCCGTCCCCGGACGGCACGAACCGCACCAGCTCCGCGCGCGGCCGCGACCGCGTCGCCTGCAACACCGCCCGCCCGCTGCGGGCCTTGATGACCCGGACGAGCGTCCCGGTCCGCGGGTCGGGTGCGTGCGGCACGGTCGGCGTCGCGGGCGGCGTACCGGTGTCGGCGGGCGCGAGCCCATGACGTCGTACGCGGCCGTCGGCGCCCCGCGTCTCGACGGTCAGCCGCCACACGCCGTCCCGCATGTCCCGCAGGGTCGCCGTGGCGGTCAGGAGAGGCGTGCCTGCGGTCCGTGCCTCGTGGACGAGGGGGACGGCGAACCTGCGCCGCCCCCGCGTGATCAACAGCCGTGCGCCGCCCCCGCCTTCGACGAGTCCCTCCGCGCCCAGGGCGAGATTGAGCGTCCGGCTGTCACGCAACGACAGGTGGACGGGCACCAGCAGCGCCCCGCCCTTTCCGCCCCCGGCGCCGCCCGCGGGACCGCCGCGCACCCGCCCCGCCGCGGCCCGCTCCAGCCGGAAGCGCGTGCTCCGGGCGGTGGCGAGCAGGCGCCGTACGAGCGGAGGCGGGGAGCCGGTGCGGCGGTGTGGCATGAAGCGGATGGGGTGCATCTGTCCACTCTGACTGTTATGTCCCGGAGCTCTCGCGCACCTCATGTCCGGGGGCGGGGCGGCCCCGCCCCCGGCGGATCACAGGTGTGGGGAGTGCAGAACGGTGCGGGCATACTGCCCGAAAACGCCGGGAGGGATGAGCGGGTCACGCCGGATGTGCCATACGGGGGATGGACGCCGGGTGAACGCGAGGTGGGGTGACCCGAACGTGGGGTGGGGTGACCCGAACGCGGAGGGTCGGCCGGGACGCGAAGGGGCGGCCGGAACGTGAAGGGGGCGGCCGGAACGTGAAGGGGGCGGTCCGGTTCAGGACCGCCCCCTCCGGAAGCGCACGCCGTGCGGGACTACTTCACCGCGCCCGCCATCACACCGGACACGAACTGCCGCTGGAACGCGAAGAAGACGGCCAGCGGGATCACCATCGAGATGAACGCGCCGGGCGCCAGGATCTGCACGTTGTCACCGAAGAACCGCACCTGCTGCTGGAGCGCGACCGTGATCGGCGGCTTCTGGGAGTCGGCGAAGATCAGGGCGATCAACATGTCGTTCCAGACCCACAGGAACTGGAAGATGCCGAGCGAGGCGATCGCGGGCGCCCCCAGCGGCATCACGACCCGCAGGAACAGCCGGAGTTCGCCCGCGCCGTCGAGACGCGCCGCCTCCAGGAGCTCACGCGGGATCTCCGCGAAGAAGTTCCGCAGCAGGAAGATCGCGAACGGCAGGCCGAACGCCACGTGGAAGACGACCACGCCGACCGTCGTCTCGAAGATGCCGATCTCGCCGAAGAGCTTGGAGACCGGCAACAGAGCCACCTGCACCGGGACGACAAGCAGCCCCACCACGCCGATGAACCACCAGTCGCGGCCCGGGAAGTCCATCCACGCGAACGCGTACCCGGCGAGGGCCCCGATCACCACGACGAGCAGCGTCGCCGGCACGGTGATCATGACGCTGGACAGGATCGAGTCGGTGATCGTGTCGTCCTCGAGGAGGTTGGAGTAGTTGTCCAGCGTCATCTGCGAGGGCGCGCTGAAGACCTTCCACCAGCCGCTCTCGCTCATGTCGGCGGGCGTCCGCACCGAGCCGATCAGCAGCCCGATCGTCGGCACCAGCCAGAACAGGCCCACCAGCACGAGGAACACGCGCAGCGCGGTGCCGCCCAGAGCGGAGGCGATGCGCCCGCCCACGGACTGCTTGGCCTTGACGACCTCGGTCTGCGTCACCGCTGCGCCTCCCGCCTCATCCGCCGAATATGGCTGTGCTCTCCCGGGGGACAACCCCCGAACCCTCGGCCGAGGGACGGACGCGGGCTCACCGCTGTGCCTCCCGCCTCATCCGCTGAATATTGCTGTGCTCTCCCGGGGGACAACCCCCGAACCCTCGGCCGAGGGACGGACGCGGGCTCACCGCTGCGCCTCCCGCCTCATCCGCCGGATATTGAAGAGCATCACGGGGATCACGAGCAGGAAGAGGAGGACGGCGATCGCGCTCGCCACGCCCGCGTCCCGGTCGCCGAACGCCGAGTTGTAGAGCTGGACCGCCAGCACGTTCGCCTCGTCCTTCGACGAGCCCGGCGGGATCACGAAGACCAGGTCGAAGATCTTCAGGACGTTGATCATCAGCGTGACAAGGACCACCGCGAGGATCGGCGCGAGCAGCGGCACCGTCACCCGGCGGAACACCTGCCACTCGTTGGCGCCGTCGACGCGCGCCGCCTCCAGAAGTTCACGCGGCACGCTTGCCAGGCCCGCCGCGATCAGCACCATCGCGAACCCGGCCCACATCCACAGATAGGACCCGATGATCGCGGGCGTGATGAGGCTCGGGCCGAGCCAGTCCACACCGTTGTACGCCTCCCGGAAGTTGGACGCCGGGTAGCGCAGTTGGGCCCCGTCGGCCTCCTTGGGCAGGGCGAAGGTGCCGTCCGCCGCCGCCTCCGTGGACGCCACCACCTCGCCGTCCTTGACCGCCTCGACCTTGATGCCCGCGTAGCCGAACTCCGTGGAGTCGGGGGCGTTGGCCTCGCCCCGGCCCTTGCCGCGCGTGAAGTCCTGCCAGGCCGTGCCGGTGACCCGGTCAGGGTCGGCCTTCGCCGCCTCCGCGGCCTTCGCGCCGTCCGGCATCTCATCCGGCGGCACACCCGTCAGCGGCAGCACCACCGGAGTGCCCGCCTCGACCGGCTCCTTCGTGATGAAGGCGCCCCCGCCCGCCGACTTCAGGGGCGAGTTCATACCGGGATGCGCCTGCGGGAACGCCGACGCCTCGGTGAACGTGTCGTGCACGCTCACCGCGACGGCGTTGGCCACGCCCCGGTCGGGATCGGACTCGTACACGAGCCGGAAGATGATGCCCGCGGCCAGCATGGAGATCGCCATCGGCATGAAGATGACGAGCTTGAACGCCGTACCCCAGCGCACCCGTTCGGTCAGCACGGCGAAGATCAGACCGAGCGCGGTCGCGACGGTCGGCGCCACGACCAGCCAGATCGCGTTGTTCTTGATGGCGGTCAGGATGCTGTCGTCGGTGAACAGCGTCTCGTAGTTGCCGAACGCCGTGAAGTCGCCCGACTTGTCGAAGAAGCTGCGGAACAGCGAGTACCCGATGGGGTAGAGGACGAGCGCGCCGAGCAGCACCAGGGCGGGCAGCAGGAACAGCACCACCACGGCCTTGTGCGTGCCGGTCACACTCTTGCGCGAGGTCGGGACCGGGGGAACCGACACCACCTTCGGGGTGCCCCCGGCGTTCGCGGACGCCACCGCGTCAGTCCTTGTAGGCCTTGGCGGCGGCGGTCTCCAGCACCTTCTGCGTGCCCGCGACGTCCTTCGGGTCCTTCAGGAAGTCCTGAAGCGCCTTCCACTCGCCCTTGCCCGGTGTCCCGCCGAACGACTGCGGGGCCTGGTCGGACATGTCGAAGCGGATGTCGTCGCCGGCCGCGATCAGGGCCTTGGCGATGCCCCGCTGCACGTCGTTCGGGTATGACGCCATGTCCAGGTTCTTGTTCGGCGAGATGAAACCGCCCGCCTCCGCCCAGATCCCGGCCGCGTCCGGCGAGCCGAGGAACGTCAGCAGCGCCTGCGCGCCCTTGCTGTCCTTCAGGGCGACGGCGGCGTCACCGCCGACCACGGCGGGCGACTCGTCACCGACCGCGGGGAAGGGGAACACCTTGGCGTCCGTGCCCACCTTGGCCTTGGTCTCCGAAATGGCCAGCGACACCATGTCGCCCTCGAAGACCATGCCCGCCTTCGGCTGGTCACCGCCCCGGAACGTCTGCTTCACGGACGCGGGGAACTCCGTCTGCAGCGCGCCGTCCGCGCCGCCCGCCACGAAGCCCTTCTTCCCGAACAGCTCACCGAGCGTGGTCAGCGCGTCCTTGACGGACGGGTCCGTCCACTTGATCTCGTGCTGGGCCAGCTGGTCGTACTTCTCCGGGCCCGCCTGTGAGAGGTAGACGTTCTCGAACCAGTCGGTGAGCGTCCACGCCTCGGCGCCCGCCACCGATACCGGCGGCACACCGGAGTCGTACACGGTCTGGGAGGTCTCCATGAACTCGTCCCACGTCTTGGGGACCTCGACGCCCGCGTTCTCGAAGACCCGCGTGTTGTACCAGACGAGGGACTTGTTGGCCGCCTTGAAGTACACGCCGTACTGCTTGCCGTCGACGGCTCCGAGCTCCTGCCAGCCCTTGGCGTAGTTCTTGTCGAGCTGCTTCTGCGCCTCGGCGCCGACCGGCTTGGCCCACTTGTTCGCCACGGCCTGCTCGATCGCGCCGACCTGCGGAAGCATCGCCACGTCCGGCGGCGACCCGCCCGCCACCTTCGACTCCAGGAAGCTGATGATGGGGTCCTGCGCGGGCACGAAGGAGACCTTCGCGCCCGTCCTCTTCTCGAATTCGTCCAGCACCTTCAGGAACACCTTGCGCTCCGAGCCGCCCCACACGGCGGCCACGGAGACTTCCTCCCCGTCCAGCTTCGGCAGTTGAAGCGTCGTACCGGTCTTCTTGCCGCCGCCCTCGGCGCCCTTGTCACCGTCATCGCTGTCGTCACCGCCGCACGCGGTGACGGTGACGGCGAGCGCGCTCGCCACGACGGCTGAGGCGATCCTGGCGGTGGTACGCCGATGTAGCGGTGCCCTGCGTGTACGAAGAGTGCTGCGCATCACTGCCCCGTTCTCTTCCCTGGCGAGTCCCGTGCGGTCTGGTCTACGCCCGCGCGGGGAGGGGCGGCAAGATGGCCTACGTTGTCAACTCGCTGATCGTAATGGCGTTGTGACGTGGCGTCATAGGGTTTAGGACTGCGATTGACTCACAACAGGGAGGCCACCTGGTCCGCCGAGACGGACCGGGCCGCCCGCTCCAGCGCACTGGCCAGCAGAGCCAGGTCCGTCGGCCCGTTCCCCAGCTCCCGGACGGGACGCCGGGCCGGCGGGTCCCCCATCCGCTCCCACTCCAGGGGAACCACCGTGGGCCGCAACGTCGCCGTACGCGGAATCCGGCCGGTCACCCGGCCCGCCTGGAAGGCCGTGGCCCGCCCGTCCGGGGAACGGAGCTCACCCCGGCCAGGCGCCGGCTCCTCCGGCCCCGGGGCGACCGCGTCGAGGGCCACCCGCAGCGACGCCCGCTGACCCAGCTCCGTCTCCGGCATCCGCTCACTGCGGCCCGTCGACGCCACGAGATGCACCCCGAGGCGCTCCCCGTCCCGCGCGACGGCCTCCAGCGCGCGGACGACCGACCCGGCGGCGGGCCGGCCGGGCGAGCCGAGCGCGGGGGAGAGCAGCGCGTCGAAGTCGTCGACGAGCACCACGAGCCGGGGCAGCGGCGGCCCGGGATCGACCCGCTGCCGCGCCGCCGCGGGCCGCAGCCGCATCGTGGCACTGGGCGGCGGATCGAGGTCGCCGTCGAGCCCCTGCGCCACTCCGGAAGCGGCCGCGGAAGAGGCGCCCGGGGCGGCCGCGGAGGGCGCCGAAGCGGCGGAGGGCGACTGCGAGCGCGCTGGGGTGGCGGAGGACGACTGCGAGCGGCCCGACGCGGCGGAGGTCGACTGCGAGCGCTGCGTCACCATCCGCCCCGACACCTCCCGCTGCGTGTGCCACTCGGTGAACCCGAGCCTGCCGAGCAGCTCGGCCCTGCGCTTCAGCTCCGCGGCCAGGGACTGGGCGAACTCCCGCATCCGGACGGGGTCGTTGGCCACGAGGTGCGTGGTGACGTGCGGCAGGTCCGTACAGACCCCGAGCCCCGCGCCCTGCCGTCCCGCGGCCCCGCCCGCGCCGACGCCGTCCCGCCCGTCGACGAGCACGATGCCGAGCCGGTCGGGGCGCTCGGCGGCGGCGAGGGAGGCGGCGACGGACCGCAGCAGTTCCGTACGCCCGCTGCCCGGGGGGCCCTCCGCGAGCAGATGCGGGCCGTCGGCGGCGAGGTCCGCGACGACAGGCCCGCGCGGCCCCGCGCCGAGCACCGCCATGGCCCGTCCGCCGAGCGCCTCCGGATCGTCGGCCGCCGCGGCCCACCGCGCCATCAGCGAGGCGGGCGTGGCCCTCGCGAGCCCCAACTCGTCGAGCAGCCGGGCGGCCTGGGGCAGCGGCGCGGACACGCGCGCGTGGCCCTCACCGGCCGTGCCGTCCGTCCGCAGCGGTGCGAGAGCCCGCGCGAACCGCTCGGCCCAGGCCGCCGACACGGCGTCCACGGCGGCGACGGTGCCGTGCCCCGCGGGGCGCCCGCCCGCCGTCCGCATCAGCCGCAGCGCGGTCGCCACATCACCGCTGAGCAGCGCGGCGGCGCCGCACGCGCGGAAGGCAGGGGACACCGAACAAGCCGCCTCGTACGTGTCGAGGACCGGCGAGGCGGGGGAGGCCGCCACCGTCTCGGCGAGACACACGACGTGGATTCCGGCGCGCGCGCCCTCACCGGCGAGCCGGACGGTCGCCTCGCGCAGCCCGGCCGATCCGGGATCGCCGTCGACCACCACGACCGTGCGGGCGCCGGTCCCGCCGGAGACCGTGTCGCCGTCGGCGATGCGGTCGTCCAGGCGCCGGATCAGCTCGTCCGTGCGGGCCGCCGCCTGGTCGCGGTCGTAGGCGAGGAGGAGGCGGCAGTCCTGGCCGTGCGTGGGCCGCAGATGGGGGAGCCAGCCGAGCCAGGCCCACTCGGCGGTCCGCTCGGCCACCGGGCGCGCCCGGTCCGTGCTGAGCAGCACGATCTCCAGGGAGTCGGGGGAGTGCAGCGCGGCGAGCTGGGCGACGACGGCCCTGGCCAGGCCGGTCAGCCGCTCTCGGGGTCCGGCGAGGCCCAGCGAGCCCGCCTCCCGCAGGCCCACGGTGACGGGCACGGCGGGCAGCAGCTCCTCCCGGCCGTCGTCGCCGGGCAGGGTCCGGTCGACCGTGCCGAGCCGCACCGCGAGCGCCTCGGGGTGGCCGGGACCGCGCTCCCAGAGGCGGGGCCCGGGGCCGAGCGCGGTGAGCAGCAGGGCGGCGGGATCCGGCCACGATTCGGGCGTACGAGCGGCGGCGGTTATGGCGAGGTCCTCGGGGGAGAGCTCCAGCGGTCCGCCGGTGCCTGCGTGGCCGCCGTCCGCGGAGTCCGATCCCTCGTCGTACCGCCCCTCGTGGCTCTGATACTCCTCGGGGCCGTCGTACGCGTCGTACTCCTCGGAGGTCCGGCCCCCGGTCAGCCGTCGGGCCCAGGCCGAGAGGCCGCCGCGCCTGCGCAGGCCGCGCGGCACGGTCGTCCCGCGCGCGGGGGTCCCGGCCGTGCCTGCCGCGCCGGTGCGGGTCCGCTCGGCGTCGGGCACGCCGCCCTGCTGCGGAACGAGGGGCGTGTCGGTGCCGGCGGGGTCGCCGAAGGTCGCGGGGCCGCCGAACGCCGCCGGTGCGCCGAAGCCCGCCGGTGGCTGATTCTCGTACGTCCCCCGTGTGCCGTACGCCCCGTCGGCGCCGGTGCCGCCCGCGGCGCCCCAGCCCGCCGAGCCGTACGCATGATGGGTGGAAGCCCCTGCCGGGGCCGGCTCCCCGAGGGTGGGCGGCGCCGCGGCGGCGGGCCGCACGCGCACGTGGCCCTCGCCGTCCGGGGCCGTCGGGAGCGCGCCGCCGGTGCCGGACGACGGGCCGCCCCTGCCGTCCGTCAGACGCAGCGCGGACTCGCCGATGCGCAGCAGGGAACCGGGGGAGAGGCGCACCGGGCGGTCGGTGATCTCCCTGCCGTCCACCGATGTGCCGTTCGTCGAGTGGAGGTCCGCGACCGTGACCCGGCCGTCCGGGTCGAGGGTGACCGAGCAGTGCAGCCGGGAGACGTCCGGGTCGTCCAGCGGCACGTCCGCCTCCGCCGAGCGGCCGACCTGGATCCGGCCGCCGTGCAGCAGATGCACGCCGCCCGCGTCGGGACCCGCCACCACGTGCAGCTGGGCGGCCGCACCGGCCGGTTCGGGGCCCGGCTCCGCGGGGGCGCCGAGCGACAGCACCGCGCCGTCGATCAAGGGGGGCTCGCCGAGCGTGCAGCGCTGGGCGTCGAGGCGCTCCGGGCCCGCGTACAGCACCAGGGGGGCCTCGCTGCCCGCCACGGTCGTGGCGAGGCCGGAGACCACCGCGGCGAGCGCGGTCCCCGCGGGGGCGGTGACCAGGACGTCACAGGCGCCGGGGGCTCCCGGCGCCGCCGCGGGGCGGCCTTGCGGGTCGGTCCGGCCGCTGCGCGGCCCGAGGACGGTCAGCCGGATCTGCATCGCCGTCAGCGGTCCCTTCTGCGCTGGGCGCCCGGCACGGGGACACGCGCTGTGATTCCCCCCACCGCACACGGGCACGTCGGCCAGTACTGGAGGCATCCTCGCACCTGCCACTGACAACACGCCCGGCGGCCACCGGTAAGTGATCTTGATTGGTCGGCTCTGCTCGGAAAAGTGCCTGCTTGGACCGTTGCGCAGGGGTGCGGGAGTTATTCGGAGAAGGTCAATTCGGGACCACTCGGCAACCAATGGCCACGGGCGAGCGTCTTTCCACCGAACAGCGATCCGGAAAGCCCCGGAAAGAAAAGGCCGGGCGGAATCCGACCGGCCGGTGCCCTGTTCGGCGGCACTACAGTGGGTCGGAACATCTTCGTGTCACCTTCGGACAGACCCCCGGACAGGACCAGCGTCCGGACGGGACCAGCCAGACCAGCAGGGAGCGCATGACGTGCGGCCGGTAGGCAGCAAGTACCTGCTCGAGGAGCCGCTCGGGCGCGGCGCCACGGGCACCGTCTGGCGAGCCCGCCAGCGGGAGACCGCGGGTGCCGAGGCGGCCGTTCCCGGCCAGCCCGGCGAGACCGTCGCGATCAAGGTCCTCAAGGAAGAGCTCGCCAACGACGCGGACGTCGTGATGCGCTTCCTCAGAGAACGGTCCGTCCTGCTCAGGCTCACGCACGAGAACATCGTCCGCACGCGCGACCTGGTCGTCGAGGGCGACCTCCTCGCGCTGGTCATGGACCTCGTGGACGGCCCCGACCTGCACCGCTATCTGCGCGAGAACGGCCCGTTCACGCCGGTCGCCGCGGCCCTGCTGACCGCCCAGATCGCCGACGCGCTCGCCGCCAGCCACGCCGACGGCGTCGTGCACCGCGACCTGAAGCCCGCGAACGTCCTGCTCAAGCAGGACGCCCAAGGCATGCACCCGATGCTCACCGACTTCGGCATCGCACGCCTCGCGGACTCCCCGGGCCTGACCCGCACCCACGAATTCGTCGGCACGCCCGCGTACGTCGCGCCCGAGTCCGCCGAGGGCCGCCCGCAGACCAGCGCCGTGGACATCTACGGCGCGGGCATCCTGCTGTACGAGCTCGTCACCGGACGCCCGCCGTTCGCCGGCGGCTCCGCCCTCGAAGTCCTGCACCAGCACCTCAGCGCCGAGCCGCGCCGCCCCTCGACCGTCCCCGACCCGCTGTGGACGGTCATCGAGCGCTGCCTCGACAAGAACCCGGACCGCCGCCCCAGCGCCGAGAACCTCGCCCGCGGCCTGCGCGCCGTCGCCGAGGGCGTCGGCGTGCACTCCACCCCGGCGCAGATCGCCGCCGCGGAGGGCGTGGGCGCGCTGCTCATGCCGGACCCCTCGCCGGCGCACGTCCCGGGGACCCCGGACGCGGCCGACCCCACGCAGGTGCTGCCGAACAACGCGGGCTCGTACGATCCGAACGCCGCGACCAGCGTCATGCAGAGCACCGGCGGCCACACCCCCGGCTCCCCGGACGCCGACCCGACGTCCGTGCTGCCGCACCGCGGCGGCAACGCCGACCCGACGGCGGTCATGCCGCCGGTCCCGCCGAACGGCCCCGGGGCGGACCCGAACGACCCGCACCCCTGGCAGAGCCAGATGGCCGCGGCCCGCGACCGCAACGAACAGACCCAGTACCAGGCGTACCTGGACCCGAACGACGACCCGCTGCGCCGCCGCCCCCAGCGCCAGGTGGCCCGGCCCCAGCAGCAGCCGCAGCAGCCGCCCCCGCAGCAGTACGCGCCGCAGCAGCCGCGCGGCCGGCAGCAGCAGCGCCAGCAGCAGTACGCGCCCGCGCCGCAGCCCCAGCACCAGCCGCAGCACCAGCCGCAGCAGTATGCCGCGCCCCCGCAGGCGCCGCAGCCCCAGCAGCCCGCCCCGCGCCCCGCACGGGAGCCGCGCGAGCCGCGTCAGCCGAGGCAGCGCAGCGCCAACCCGATGAAGATCCCGGGCCTCGGCTGCCTCAAGGGCTGCCTGTTCACGATCGTCATCCTCTTCGTGGCGAGCTGGCTGGTCTGGGAGTTCAGCCCGCTCCAGGACTGGATCGGTACGACGAAGGGGTACTGGGAGCAGCTCCAGGACTGGTACGACACGGTCAGCGGCTGGATGGGCAAGGTCGGCGGCAACTAGCGCGGGCCGGGGCGGTCCTGAGGGCTGCTCAGGTTCTGCTCGGGCTCTGCTCGGGCTTCGCTCTGGCTCCGCTCCGGCTCCGCGCGGGCCCTGTTCAGGCTGCACTGTGGATTTGTCGACATCTGCAGGGTGATTTCTGCTCCCGGAGTGAAGGTTGGCGGCAAGGCCGCGTAGTTTTGTCGCCAACACGCATCCGTAGGAGCAGTCTTGACGCGCAAGATCGGCAGCCGGTACACCGCCCACCAGATCCTGGGCCGTGGCAGCGCCGGCACGGTGTGGCTCGGCGAAGGACCCGAGGGCCCCGTCGCCATCAAGCTGCTGCGCGAGGACCTGGCCTCCGACCAGGAACTCGTCGGCCGCTTCGTCCAGGAGCGCACGGCGCTGCTCAGCCTCGACCACCCGCGCGTGGTCGGCGTCCACGACCTCGTGGTCGACGGCAACGACCTGGCGCTGGTCATGGATCTCGTACGCGGCACCGACCTGCGCACCCGCCTCGACCGTGAGCGGCGCATGGCCCCCGAGGCCGCCGTCGCCATCGTCGCGGACGTAGCCGACGCCCTCGCCGCCGCGCACGCCGCGGGCATCGTCCACCGCGACGTCAAGCCCGAGAACGTACTCCTGGACATGCAGGGCCCCCTCGGCCCCGGCGGCGCGCACCCCGCCCTCCTCACGGACTTCGGCGTCGCCAAGCTGATCGACTCCCCGCGCAGGACCCGCGCGACGAAGATCATCGGCACTCCGGACTACCTCGCCCCCGAGATCATCGAGGGCCTCCCGCCGCGTGCGGCCGTCGACATCTACGCGCTGGCCACGGTCCTGTACGAACTCCTCGCCGGCTTCACCCCCTTCGGCGGCGGGCACCCCGGCGCGGTCCTGCGGCGGCACGTCACCGAGACGGTGGTTCCCCTCCCCGGCATCCCCGAAGAGCTCTGGCAGCTCCTCGTCCAGTGCCTGGCCAAGGCCCCCGCGTCCCGGCTGCGCGCCTCCGAGCTCGCCGCGCGGCTGCGGGAGCTGCTGCCGCTGGTCGCGGGGATGCCGCCGCTGGACGTCGACGAACCGGACACGGAGTCCGAGCAGGCCGATGAGGCGTACGACGCCTCCTCCTCCGCCGCCTCCGCCCCGGCCGCCGAGACCCGGGCGGCGGCTCCCCGGCGGGGGGCGGTGCCGCTGGTCCCCGGCTCGGCGTCCGCCGACTCCAACCGGGACACGCACACGTCCATGCGGGTGCCGGGGCCCGACGAGCTGGCCGGCGGCGCGCGCGGCACGGCCCGCGCTCCCCGCGCCTCCGGCGCGGCCCGCCCCGGCTCCGCCAAGCACCGGTCCTCGGCTCGTCGCCGCAGGATCACGTTGGGGGTGGCGGGGGTGGTGCTCGTTGCGGCGGCGGGGGTCGGAACGTGGGTCGCCACGAGCTCCGACGACGGTTCCCCCACGCCCCCCACCAACACCAACTCGGCCCCTCCGACGCCCTGACCCCACCCACGTGCCTGCGCGCCTGGCGCGGGCTGCTGTGGGCAGGGGCAGGGGCCGGGGCAGGGGGTAGCGGGTTGCTGGGTGTGGGCAGCGGCGGGGTGGGGTCGGGGCGGGGTCGCGACCGCCCGCCCCGGCCCGGCCCGCCGCTGCCGCTCCGCGGCGGCCACCTCCCACCCACCCGCCCACCCGCCCGTGCACCCCGCACAGGCCCCCGGGGGGCGCGGGTGCCCGTCCCCGCCCGCCTGGTGGGCACTGCGCCCTGTCTCGTCGCTGCGCGCCGGATGGCTCCCAGCCCGCCCGTTTGCCCTGCGCCGAATTCCGCGGGCAGAGCCGCCCCGGGGGTGCGGGTGTCTGTCTCCGGTCCCGCTGGTGGGCGCTGCGCCCTGTCCCGTCGCTTCGCGACGGATGTTTTCCCACCCGCCCGCTCGTGCGCCCCGCGCCGCATCGGGCTGTAGGAGCCGGGCTGCAGCCCGAGCGGGTGCGGGTGGCTGTCCCGGTCCTGCCGGGGTGGCGTGTCCTGTCCCGTTGCTTCGCGCCGGATGTTTCCCGCCCGCCCGCCCGTGCGCCCCGTGCCGCATGGGGCTGTAGGAGCCGGGCTGCAGCCTGCTCGGGTGCGGGTGGTTGTCCCGGTCCTGCCGGGGTGGCGTGTCCTGTCCCGTTGCTTCGCGCCGGATGTTTCCCGCCCGCCCGCCCGTGCGCCCCGTGCCGCATCGGGCTGTAGGAGCTGGGCCGCAGCCCGCTCGGGCGCGGGTGTCTGTCCCCGGGGCCTGCCGGTGGGTGCTGTGTCCTGTCTCGTCGCTTCGCGACGGATGCTTCCCACCCGCCCGCCCGTTTGCCCTGCGCCGAATCCCGCGGGCAGAGCCACGCCGGGGTGCGGGTGTCTGTTTCCGGTCCTGCTGGTGGGTGCTGGGCCCTGTCCCGTCGCTTCGCGACGGATGCTTCCCACCCACCCGCCCGTGCGCCCCGCGCCGCATGGGGCTGTAGGAGCCGGGCCGCAGCCCGCTCGGGCGCGGGTGCCTGTCCCCGGGGCTCGCCGACGGGTGGCCTGTCCTGTCTCGTCGCTGCGCGACGGATGCTCCCCGCCCACCGGTTTGCCCCGCACCACATCCAGCCGTAGGGACCGGAGTCGTAGCCGTCTCCCCCACCCCGGCCTCCGGGCGGCCCGCCCCTACAGCCCCATGCGGTGCCGGGCGAACGGGTGGGTGGGTGGGGAGCATCCGCCGCGGAGCGGCGGGACAGGACAGGCCACCCACCGGGCAGAGGGGAGGGGGCCGCCTCGGCTCCGGGCGGGGCAGGATGTGTCCGACCCGGCACAAGGGCGAGGGCACAAGGGCGAGGGCAGAAGGGCGAGGGCAGGAGGGTGTGGGCAGAGGGGTGGGTCCCGGGGGCCCGGATCCCGGGGGGCCAGGTCCCGGCTTCCGGGGGTTGGGGGAGAGGCTCCGCGGAGCGGGAGGCGTCCCGCCAGGGCCCGCCCGGCCAACCCCCCTTCCCATAGCCGTTACGCTGGAGTCGTGGCAGTCGTCGATGTTTCCGAAGAGCTCAAGTCCCTCTCCTCGACCATGGAGTCGATCGAGGCCGTCCTGGACCTCGACAGCATGAGGGCCGATATCGCCGTGCTCGAGGAGCAGGCGGCCGCGCCGTCCCTGTGGGACGACCCGGAGGCGGCGCAGAAGATCACCAGCAAGCTGAGCCACCTCCAGGCGGAGGTCAGGAAGGCCGAGGCGCTCCGTGGGCGCATCGACGACCTCAGCGTGCTGTTCGAGATGGCCGAGGAGGAGGACGACTCGGACACCCGCGCCGAGGCCGAGACCGAGCTCACCGCCGTCAAGAAGGCACTGGACGAGCTGGAGGTCCGTACTCTCCTCTCCGGGGAGTACGACGCGCGTGAGGCCCTCGTCACCATCCGCGCGGAGGCCGGCGGCGTCGACGCCTCCGACTTCGCGGAGAAGCTCCAGCGCATGTACCTGCGCTGGGCCGAGCGCCACGGCTACAAGACGGAGCTGTACGAGACGTCGTACGCGGAAGAGGCCGGCATCAAGTCGACCACCTTCGCCGTCAACGTCCCGTACGCGTACGGGACGCTCTCCGTCGAGCAGGGCACCCACCGCCTCGTGCGCATCTCGCCGTTCGACAACCAGGGCCGCCGCCAGACGTCCTTCGCAGGAGTTGAGATCCTGCCGGTCGTCGAGCAGACCGATCACATCGAGATCGACGAGAGTGAGCTGCGCGTCGACGTGTACCGCTCCTCGGGCCCCGGCGGCCAGGGCGTCAACACCACCGACTCCGCGGTCCGCCTGACCCACCTGCCGACCGGCATCGTCGTCTCCTGTCAGAACGAGCGCTCGCAGATCCAGAACAAGGCGACCGCGATGAACGTCCTCCAGGCGAAGCTCCTCGAGCGCCGCCGCCAGGAGGAGCAGGCGAAGATGAACGCCCTCAAGGGCGACGGCGGAAACTCCTGGGGCAACCAGATGCGTTCGTACGTCCTGCACCCGTACCAGATGGTGAAGGACCTGCGGACGGAGTTCGAGGTCGGCAACCCCGAGTCCGTTTTCAACGGCGAGATCGACGGTTTCCTGGAAGCCGGAATTCGCTGGCGCAAGCAGCAGGAGAAGTAGCAGGAGAAGCAAGCAGGAGAGCGAAGCTCGCCGGGGACCGTCGGAAACGGCTTGGGGCGGCTTTATCGACAAGGCAACTGCTGCCCAGAAGGCGGCAGTTGCCTCTTGCGTCACAGTCACATCTCCGTACGACGGTCAACTCCCCCAATTTCGGACATCGCGCCCGCAACGACCTTGACGCTGCTGTGAAAAGTGGAAAGGCTAGCGCGCGGCGTGCGTATTTCTGGGGCGCGTGGGATCCGTGGGGGCTGATCGTTGGTCGAACGCCCCCGGCGAACGCAGCCCCGGGCGCTGCCTCACTGACGATTCAGCTACTGGGGGTAGCAACCAGATGACAAAGAAGACGCGGATCCGTGTCGCGCGAATAGCTGCCGGCGCGGTGATCGCCGCCGGTGCCTCGCTGACCGCCGCGGGTGCCGCCTCGGCCCTCGACGTCGGTGTCGAGCTCGGCGGGGTGGGCGCCGGTGCCCACGCCGACGAGAGCGGTGTGGGCGTGGACGTGGACCTGGACCCCGCCGAGGACCCGGAGGTCCCGGGCGACCCGGGGCCCGGGGACCCGGACCCGGAGGACCCGACCGACCCGCCGGAGCCCACCGAGGAGCCCACGGAGCCGACCGAGGAGCCGACGGACCCGGAGATTCCCACCGAGGAGCCGACGGACCCCGAGATCCCGACCGAGGACCCCACCACCGACCCCACCGACCCGGGTGAGGGGAACGGCAACGGCGGTGGCAACGGCGGCGGTGGCGACAACGGCAACGACACCGACCCCGACGGCGGCTCCGTCCCCGTCGAGCAGGGCAAGGGCAAGGACAGCCTGACCGACACCGGCTCCAAGCCGGTCGAGCAGGGCGGCAACAAGGGCGACGCGGGCGAGCTCGCCGAGACCGGTGCCACCGAGACCACGTTCCTGCTGATCGGCGCCGCGACGATGATCGCCGGCGGCATCGGCTTCCGCATCCTGCCGCGCCTCGTCGGCAACCGCGGCGCCGCTGCCTGATCCAGGCCGGTACGGGCCGCGTCGTACGACACGTACGCGTGAAGTACGACACGTAGCCACCACGTATGCGTGAAGAAGGGCCCGGAGCTCCACGGAGCTCCGGGCCCTTCTGTGTGACGCTGTGACGCCGGTCCGGGCGTCGTGACTCTCTGTGTGCCGCGCCTAAGCGGTCTGGTGCGCCAGCAGTGCCACCGCCGCGATCAGCACGACGAGCAGCGCTATCAGTGCCGCGGGATTGAGCCCCGCGAAGGGCCCTTCCTGCTGCAGACGCTCGCGATTGGCCCGGCACACGGGGCAGCGGCCTTCATTCACGGGCGCTGCGCAGTTCGCGCATACCAACCGATCCAGGGTCATGCGCTTCTCCTCCCGCACAGTCTCAGCCTGCCCAACGCTAGGGGTAACCCAATCGTTCCCCCTACCACTGTGCCAGCTTCCGCGGATTTCGGCGCGGCCCGCCCCCGCACGACGGTTTCCGGCGCCGCCAGGCGTGACAATTTGCGCAACTCAGGACGCCGACTGCGCTCGCGTACCGCCTTCGCGTATGGTCACGCTCACCTACCCCCGGCAACCCGTGGTGCATCCGTGATCCGATTCGACAACGTCTCCAAGGCCTACCCGAAGCAGACCCGCCCCGCGCTCAGGGACGTCTCCCTCGAGATCGAGAAGGGCGAGTTCGTCTTCCTGGTGGGCTCCTCCGGCTCCGGAAAGTCCACTTTCCTGCGGCTCGTCCTGCGTGAGGAGCGCACCAGCCACGGCCAGGTGCACGTCCTCGGCAAGGACCTCGCGCGCCTGTCCAACTGGAAGGTGCCGCACATGCGCCGCCAGTTGGGCACCGTCTTCCAGGACTTCCGGCTCCTGCCCAACAAGACCGTCGGCGAGAACGTCGCGTTCGCGCAGGAGGTCATCGGCAAGTCCCGCGGCGAGATCCGCAAGTCCGTGCCCCAGGTCCTCGATCTCGTGGGTCTCGGCGGCAAGGAGGACCGGATGCCGGGCGAGCTCTCCGGTGGTGAGCAGCAACGCGTCGCGATCGCGCGCGCGTTCGTCAACCGCCCGAAGCTCCTCATCGCCGACGAGCCGACCGGCAACCTGGACCCGCAGACGTCCGTCGGCATCATGAAGCTGCTCGACCGGATCAACCGGACCGGCACCACCGTAGTGATGGCCACTCACGACCAGCAGATCGTGGACCAGATGCGCAAGCGGGTCATCGAGCTGGAGAAGGGCCGTCTCGTCCGCGACCAGTCCCGCGGCGTGTACGGCTACCAGCACTGACAGCACTGACAGCACTGACAGCACTGACAGCTCTGACAGCTCTGACAGCACTGACAGCCCTGTCTCGCTCGTACCGTCTGATCCACTTGATCCACCTGATCCACTGAAAGGCCGCCATGCGCGCCCAGTTCGTCCTGTCGGAGATCGGCGTCGGTCTCCGCCGCAATCTCACGATGACCTTCGCGGTCATCGTCTCCGTAGCGCTTTCGCTCGCCCTGTTCGGCGGTTCGCTGCTCATGCGTGACCAGGTGAGCACGATGAAGGGCTACTGGTACGACAAGGTCAACGTCTCGATCTTCCTGTGCAACAAGGCCGACGCCGAGCAGGACCCCAAGTGCGCCAAGGGCGCCGTCACGAACGAGCAGAAGGACCAGATCCTCGGCGATCTGAAGAAGATGCCCGTCGTGGACAAGGTCCAGTACGAGTCGGCGGACGAGGCGTACAAGCACTACAAGGAGCAGTTCGGCGACTCCCCGCTGTCCAGCTCGCTGACGCCGGACCAGATGCAGGAGTCGTACCGCATCAAGCTGAAGGACCCGGAGAAGTACCAGGTGGTCGCGACCGCCTTCTCCGGGCGTGACGGCGTGCAGGCCGTGCAGGACCAGAAGGGCTATCTGGACAACCTCTTCGGGCTGTTGAACGGCATGAACTGGGCGGCTGTGGCAGTGATGGCGCTGATGCTCGTCGTCGCGCTGATGCTGATCGTCAACACCGTGCGCGTCTCGGCGTTCAGCCGCAGACGTGAGACCGGCATCATGCGGCTCGTCGGCGCGTCGAGCTTCTACATCCAGATGCCGTTCATCATGGAGGCCGCCGTCGCCGGCCTCATCGGCGGAGCCGTCGCCTGCGGAATGCTGTTGGTCGGGCGGTACTTCATGATCGACCACGGTCTTGAGCTGTCCGAGAAGATCAACCTGATCAACTTCATCGGCTGGGACGCGGTCTTCGCCAAGCTGCCGCTGGTGCTCGCGATCGGCCTCCTGATGCCCGCGCTTGCTGCGTTCTTCGCGTTGCGCAAGTATCTGAAGGTGTGACAAGAGCCCCCAGCACGGCAGGGCGTCGTACGGTTCAACCCACCGTGCGGCGCCCCGCGTTGTCCTAGACTCACCGTCATGTCAGGCCACGCCCGGTTCGCCGACCGGTTGTCCCCGCCCCGCCGCATCCGCCGCGGGGCGACCCTGACATTGGTGTTCGCCGGCGTCCTCGTCACGGGGGGCGCCACCGGGTCCTGGAGCGAGGCCGCGGGCGACGGCCGAAATCCCCCTCCCTCTGCCTTGCCGGCTTCGTCGCGTGCCGACGCCCCGTCTCCTCCTGAGGGCGACGTCGTCGACGAGGCCGCCGACGCCGCGGCCGAGGCCATGGCCGACGGCAAGTCCGCGAAGAAGGCCGCCGAGGAGGCCGTCAGCCGTAGCGGGGACCGCTGGGGGTCGGTGTACTCGCCGGGGGAGTACCAGGAGTTCGAGAAGGCCCTCGGCGGCGGTTACACGGGCGTCGGGCTGTGGGCCCGGCGCACCGCCGACCGCCGCATCGAGGTCTCGCGGGTCCAGGAGGACGGGCCCGCGGCCCGGGCCGGCATCCGCGAGGGCGACCGGCTGCGCTCCGTCGACGGCAAGCGCGTCACCGGCCGCCCCGTCACAGAGGTCCTCGCCCTGCTGCGCGGCGACCGCGCGGGCACCCCGGTGACTCTCGGTGTGGAGCGCGGCGCGCGCGCGTGGCGCGAGACGCTGCACAGGGCCCACGTCTCCACGGACCCCGTCACGGTCACCCGGCTGTCGGACGGCGCCGTCCTGATCAAGGTCGCGGCGTTCACCAAGGGCTCCGGAGAGGCCGTGCGGACCGCCGTGCGCGAGGCTCCCGAGGACGCCGGGGTCCTCCTCGACCTGCGCGGGAACTCCGGGGGCTTCGTGACGGAGGCGGTCACCGCGGCGTCCGCGCTGGTCGACGGCGGGCTGGTCGCGACGTACGACGTACGGGGTGAGGAGAAGGCGCTCCACGCCGAGCGGGGCGGCGACACGGACAGACCCGTGGTCGCGCTGGTCGACGGCGGCACGATGAGCGCGGCCGAGCTCCTCACGGGCGCCCTCCAGGACCGCGGGCGCGCGGTCGTCGTGGGCTCCAGGACCTTCGGCAAGGGTTCGGTGCAGATGCCGAGCCGTCTGCCCGACGGTTCCGTCGCCGAGCTGACCGTCGGCCACTACCGCACCCCTTCGGGGCGTGCCGTCGACGGCAGGGGCATCACTCCCGACCTGGAGGCCGAGGACGGGGCCGAGGAGCGGGCCGAGACAGTATTGACTGGCCTCGGACCCCCCTCGTAGTGCGAAAATGGCCGGACTATGGCGAAGGAAAAGGTAAAGCGCAAGGCCGCGAAGGCCAATGAGAAGGCCCCCGCCCGGAAGATGGTCGCGCAGAACAAGAAGGCGCGGCACGACTACCACATCCTGGACACCTACGAGTGCGGCCTGGTGCTGATGGGCACCGAGGTCAAGTCGCTGCGCATGGGCAGGGCCTCCCTGGTGGACGGCTTCGTGCACATCGACCACGGCGAGGCGTGGCTGCACAACATCCACGTCCCGGAGTACGTGCAGGGCACCTGGACCAACCACTCCGCCACGCGGAAGCGCAAGCTCCTGCTGCACCGGGCGGAGATCGACAAGCTGGAGTCGAAGTCGCAGGAGACGGGCCACACGATCGTGCCCCTCGCCCTGTACTTCAAGGACAGCCGCGTCAAGGTCGAGATCGCCCTCGCCAAGGGCAAGAAGGAGTTCGACAAGCGGCAGACGCTCCGCGAGAAGCAGGACACCCGCGAGACCAACCGCGCGATCTCGGCGGTGCGGCGGCGCCAGGGGATCGGCTAGCCGCCGGTCGCGAGGTCCGCGCGAGGTCGGGCGGAATAGGCTGGCACCGTCGTGCGTTGGTCACGTACGATGGGTCTTGCCCCGCTGGTGACGGGGCAAGCCGGATCGAAGATCCACTGCGAAGTGGTCCGAGGTCCATTTGAAAAATCAACATGGGGATGATCGGTTTCGACAGCGGATGTCGAAGCAGGGGAAGCGTGTCGAGGAAGCGGCAATGATCTCGTAAACCATATGTCGCAAAAAATAATCGCCAACACCAAGCGCGATTCCTTCGCCCTCGCTGCCTAAGTAGCGACTTGCGAAGTGTCAGCCCGGGGCTGTTCCCGACCCGGATCCTGGCATCAGCTAGGGAACTAAACTTCTAGGCCCGGTCACGGGACCTAGGAGGAAATCAAACAGTGACTGGGCCCGTCGGCGACTTGTTCGCGTGATCGCCGGGGCCGAGAAAATCGCAGCGAACTGCACACGGAGAAGCCCTGATTCTGCACCGTTGGACGCGGGTTCGATTCCCGCCATCTCCACAATTCCCATGTGAGGCGAGAGCCCTCCGGCCCAGGCCGGGGGGCTTTTGTCGTGTCCGGTCGGCGCGGGACCGGAGTGGGGTCTGTCGCGGGGCGCCGGAGTCCGGGATGCTCCAGGGTCATGAGTAGACCCGTGAGACGCAACACCCGCATGCGCCACTGGATCTGGCCCGCCGTTCTCGCCGTGGCGGTGGCCGGCCTCTCCGGCGGTTCGCCCGCCGGAGCGGACTCCGACCGGTCGGGGCTCCCCGAGGCCATCGACACCGTCCTGGGCGACCCCCGCATGGAGGGCGGCGTGGCCAGTGTCGTCGTCGCCGACTCGGCGTCCGGCGACATCCTGTACCAGCACCGCCCCAGCGGGCGCCTGATGCCCGCGTCCAACACCAAGATGCTCACCTCGGCCGCCGCCATGGAACTCCTCGGCCCCGACCACCGGTTCACGACCGACGTCCTCTCCACCGCACAGCGGCGCGGCCCCGTCCTCCGGGGAGACCTGTATCTGCGCGGCACAGGAGACCCGACGACGCTCGTGAAGGACTATGACCGGCTCGCCGCGAAGATCGCCGACTCGGGCATCAGGAAGGTCACCGGACGGCTGATCGCCGACGACACCCGCTTCGACGACAAGCGCATCGGCGACACGTGGAGCGGCGACGACGAGTCCGCGTACTACGCGGCGCAGATCAGCGCCCTGAGCGTCGCGCCCGACACGGACTACGACACCGGGACGGTCATCGTCGAGGTGGCGCCCGGGGCACGGGCGGGGGACAAGCCGCGCGTGAGCGTGACGCCGAAGACCGACTACGTAGACATCGATCTGCGCGCGACCACCGTCGCCCGGGGCGGCGCCGACACCATCGCCGTGGAGCGGCAGCACGGCAGGAACACCATCACCGTCAGCGGCACCGTCCCGGTCGGCGGGGCCACCACCAAGGAGTGGGCCACCGTCTGGGAGCCCACCGGGTACGCGGCCGCCGTCTTCCGGGACGCCCTCGCCGCGCACGGCGTGAAGGTGAGCGGGCCGACCAGGACGGGGACCGCCACACCGAAGGGGGCCGAGCAGCTCGCCTCACACGACTCCATGAAGCTCAAGGACCTCATGGTCCCCTTCATGAAGCTCTCCAACAACATGCACGCGGAGAGCCTCACCAAGGCCATGGGGCACAAGGCGACCGGGCGGCCCGGCAGTTGGGGCGACGGGATCGCGGCGATCGCCGGGTACCTGAAGACGGCGGGCGTCGACCCGGGCAGGATTCGGCAGGTGGACGGCTCCGGGCTCTCGCGCAAGGACAACGTGGCGGCGGACCAGTACATCGAGCTGCTGCGTTCGGCGAAGGGCGAGCCGTGGTTCGACGACTGGTACGCGTCGCTCCCCGTGGCCTGCGCCCCGGGCAAGTTCGCCGGCGGCACGCTGCGTTCACGGATGTGCGGGACCCCGGCGGCTCTCAACGTCCATGCGAAGACGGGGTCGTTGACGGGTGCGTCCGCGCTGTCCGGTTACGTCAAGGACAAGGACGGGCGCGAGCTGGTCTTCAGCATCATCCTGAACAACTACCTCCCCTCGTCCGTGAAGGCACTGGAGGACGCGATCGTGGTGACCCTCGCCTCCTCGACCGAGGACAAGGCAGTCCCGGTCAGGCCGCGTTCGACGCGCGCGGCCGAGCGGGACGGCGACGGCGAGCTGGAGTGCTCGTGGCACAAGCCTGTGCGCTGCTGAGCAGCAGGGCGCAGCAGGCGGCGGCGACCGGCACTCCGTAGCCCGCGGCGGTGCCCAGGCGCTCCACCGCCCAGCCGCCGCCCGCAGCACCGCAGGCGATGCCCCCGAGGAGGCCGGTCACGGCGAGGGTCATGCCCTCGTTCGACCGCCCCTCGGGGGTGCGGAGCTGGACGAGGGTCATGGCGGTGACCATCGTGGGCGCCGTCGCCATTCCGGCGACGAGCAGCGCTCCGGAGAGGGCGATCAGCGAGCCGGTGACGGTGACCGCGAGCAGCGGCAGGGTCATCAGGACCGCCATCGCGGCGGCGCACAGGAGGTGGCGGCGGCCGAGGGACCCGCGCGGCCGCACGGCTCCGTAGACGAGCCCCGCCGCGCAGGAACCCGCGGCCTGGAGGGCGAGGACCGCGCCTGCGGCGGCCTTGTGCCCCTGCGCGTCCGCGAAGGCGATCGTGACGACTTCGAGGGAGCCGAAGACGGCACCGGTGGCGAGGAAGCCGGCCAGCAGGGCGGGCATCCCGCGCGCGCGGAGCAGCGATTCCGTCCCGGCGGACGGGCCCGTACGCGCCTGGGGCGGCGGTTCCGTCGCCCGCTGGGCGGCGAAGACGAGCACGCCGGTCAGCAGCAGGACCAGGCCGACGAGGGTGCCCGCCTGGGGGAAGAGCGAGCCGCACAGGAACGCCGCGAGAACCGGGCCGAGCATGAAACACAGCTCGTCGGCGGCCTGTTCGAAGGAGTTGGCGGTGTGCACGGCCTGCGCGTCGCCCTTGAGCAGGTGGGCCCAGCGGGCCCGGGACATGCCGCCCGTGTTGGGGGTCGTGGCCGTGGCGGCGTACGACGCGAACAGTGTCCAGTCGGGTGCTCCGTAGCGCACGCACAGCAGCAGCGAGAGCGAGCCGAACGCGGCGACGACGGTGGCGGGGACGGCGACGCGCGCCTGGCCGTGGCGGTCGACCAGCCGCGCCGTCCAGGGCGCCACGACGGCGGTCGCCGCGAGGCCGGTCGCGGTGACGGCGCCGGCCAGGGCGTACGAACCGCGCGCTCCGGAGATCATGATGACGGCGCTCACGCTGAACATGCCCATGGGGAGGCGGGCGATGAGGTTGCCGACGGTGAAGGCGGTGGCGCCGGGTATCGCGAAGAGGCGGGCGTAGGGGTTGCGGGGCATGCGGCAACCCTCGCCGGGGGCGCAGGGCGGGGTCCAACACCTTCTGAGCGCTGATTCACGCGTCTCCGTTGTAGGTTCCTGCGGTGACCGAGGATTCAGTCGTACGCAGAGATGTGGACCCCAGGCTGCTGCGCGCTTTCGTCGCCGTCGCGGAGGAACTGCACTTCACCCGGGCGGCCACCCGGTTGTACGTCGCGCAACAGGCGCTCAGCCGCGATGTCCGGCGTCTGGAGCGTGAGTTGGGCGCCGGACTCTTCGTGCGCACGACGCGGCAGGTCACGCTGACCGCCGACGGCGAACGGCTGCTGCCGTACGCGCGTCGCGTCCTGGCGGCCCAGGACGACCTGCTCGCCGCGGCCACGGGTGCGTCGCGGCCGCTGCTCGTCGACCTGAACAGCCCCGGCCTGGTCTTCGGGCGCATTCTGGAGCGGGCCCGCGAACTGGCCCCCGACTGCGAGCTGATGGCCCGCTTCGAGAGCGGTCTGACCGGCTCCGCCGCCGAGATCGTCGCCGGGCGCCTCGATGTGTCCTTCGGTCGGTACGCGGGGCTGGACCCGGCGCTGCGGGCGGGGCTCGACCAGCAGCCGGTGCGGTACGAGCCGATGGCTGTGCTGCTGCCGGCCGGGCATCCGCTGGCGGAGCTCGACGCCGTGCCGCTGGACGCGCTCGCGGGGGAGACCGTGTACGCCGGGGCGGGCAACCCCAGGACGCTGGAGTGGACCGGCCTGGCGCGGCTGCTCTTCGAGGGCCGCGGCATCGAGATCGCGCCACCCGCGCCGCTCGCCGTCGGCGCCGAGGAGTTCGAGCGGGTCATGGCGAAGAATCGAAATCCGGTCCTCGCTGTTGTCGACTTTCCGGCCATGCCGGGGGCTGAGCTGCGGCCGCTCGTCGATCCCGTCCCGCTGTCACCCGTGTCGCTGGTGTGGCGAAAAGGTCTGGTTCACCCGGGAGTTACCGCTTTGCGGGAGGCGGCCGCGGCGCTCGCCGCAGAGGAAGGATGGCTGGAGACGCCGCCGGACGGATGGGTTCCGGCCGTGGATGCACTCATCATGATGAGACAGAACTGACTGATATCCGCGCCCCCACTCCGGTGCGCTACATTCATGGCCCGAGTTCAGTGTGATAGGGGAGGCGCTCGGATCAGGTGGGGGCCCGGTCCGGACGACAGGTCATCGGGACCGTATGCGCGCCTTAAGTCGGTTATGTGGGGGGTTGTGCGTACGCATGGAAACTTGGCGAGAAGATGCCCTACCAGGACATACTCATGATCCGAACGAGGTCACCGTTCAGATCGACGGCCTGGGACGGCAGCTGGCGGATCTGTCCGCCGAGCCGGGCCGGCAGGGCTCGGCCGACGGGCCTGTCTTCGTCGACGAGACGGGCCGCCGGAGCCGGAGATTCCGCCGCTTCGGGGCGATCGTCGGCATCGTCTGCGCGGTCTACGCGGCGGTCATAGTCGGCACGCTGTTCTCGGGCAGCTCCAGCGCGCCCTGGCTGCCCATGCCGGGCCCCAAGGACGAGAAGCCGGCGAGCAAGGTGGACACGCCGGGCCACCCGGCCGCTTCCGCCGATCCCTCCGCGGCCTCCACCGCCTCCGACCCGTCGGCGTCCCCCGGTGCCAAGGGCAGCAAGGGCTCCGCGGGCGGCAAGGGCGCGACGTCCGAGCCCGGCGGCGACGGCGGTCGCGGCCCCTCCCGGACCGGGGACACCGGCGGCGAGCGGGGCACACCCCTCGGCCCCGACCCCACGAACGGCGGCGGCGGGCCCGGCCCCGGACCCGACCCGACGGACGGCGGCACCGATCCCGACCCGGCCCCGCCCGCAGGCACCGCGGGCACCGGACCCGGCCCGGCCGACCCCGCCGACCCGCCCGGCGGCCCCATCACGCAGCCCCCGAACCAGGGCGACAACGGCAACGGCGGCGGTAACGGCAACGGCGGTGGCGGCGGCAGCGCCGAAGTACCCGTCGGATACACCCCTCCCCCCGCCGAGCAGTCCTCCACGGACACCCAGACGTCCTGAGAGGACGCACCGCGATGAACTCCCGCACCACCAGGGGCCGGTCCGTCCGCCCCCGGGCCGGTCACGCCCAGAACGGCTCCCCTCAGGACGGCTTCCCTCAGGACGACTTCCCTCAGGACGACTTCCGCCAGAACGGCTCACCCCAGAGCACCCGTCCCCGCAGCGGCCGCGGCAGGCGCCGCGCCAAGCCGCCCGTCGGACGCCGCCGTCTGCCCATGCGCTACCTGCTGCCCTCGCTGCTCCTCGTCGCGCTGCTCGCGATGCTGATGCTGCGCGGGTACGTGCACAGCGAGATCCTCGCCGACCACCGGGTGCGGCCGCCCGCTCCCACGGACCACGTGCCGCGGAAGATCCTGGAGGGCGGCCCGGTCATCGACACCCGCAACGGCCGGGAGACCACGCTGAGCGTGCCCGACCACCGGCTCGTGCTGACCTTCGACGACGGCCCCGACCCCGAGTGGACGCCCAAGGTCCTCGACGTACTGAAGGAACACGACGCCCACGGCGTCTTCTTCGTCACCGGCACCATGGCCTCGCGCCATCCCGGCCTGGTCCGGCGCATGGTGGACGAGGGGCACGAGGTCGGCCTGCACACCTTCAACCACCCCGACCTCTCGTACCAGTCCATGAGCCGCATCGACCGGGAGCTCTCGCAGAACCAGCTCGCCCTCGCCGGGGCCGCGGGCATACGGACCTCGCTGTTCCGCCCGCCGTACTCCTCGTTCGCCGACGCGATGGACGACAAGTCGTACCCCGTGACGAAGGCCATCGGCAGCCGCGGCTACCTCACCGTCGTCAACAACACCGACAGCGAGGACTGGAAGCGCCCCGGCGTCGACGAGATCATCCGCCGCGCCACGCCCCAGGGCGGCGAGGGCGCCATCGTGCTCATGCACGACTCCGGCGGCGACCGCTCGCAGACCGTCGCCGCGCTCGACCGCTTCCTGCCCGAGCTCCAGAAGCAGGGCTATGAATTCGGGAACCTCACCGAGGCCCTGGGCGCGCCCAGCGCGCACACCCGGGTCACCGGCGCCGAGCTGTGGAAGGGCAGGGCCTGGGTCTTCCTGGTCGGCGCCTCCGAGCACATCACCGACGGCCTGGTCGTCGCCCTCGCCGTCATCGGCGTCCTCGTCTTCACCCGCTTCGGCCTGATGCTGCTGCTCTCCGCGGTGCACGCGCGCAAGGTGCGGCGACGGGACTTCCGCTGGGGCTCGCCGATCACCGAGCCCGTCTCGGTCCTGGTCCCGGCGTACAACGAAGCCAAGTGCATAGAGGCGACGGTCCGTTCCCTGATGGCGAGCGACCACCCCATCGAGGTCGTCGTCGTCGACGACGGGTCGTCGGACGGCACGGCCCGCATCGTGGAGGGCCTGCGCCTGCCGAACGTCCGCGTGGTGCGCCAGCAGAACGCGGGCAAGCCCGCCGCCCTCAACCGGGGCATAGCCAACGCCCGCCACGACATCATCGTGATGATGGACGGCGACACCGTCTTCGAGGCGTCCACCGTCCGCGAGCTCGTGCAGCCCTTCGGCGACCCGCGCGTGGGCGCCGTCGCGGGCAACGCGAAGGTGGGCAACAGGGACTCGCTGATAGGCGCCTGGCAGCACATCGAGTACGTGATGGGCTTCAACCTCGACCGCCGCATGTACGACATGCTGCGGTGCATGCCGACCATCCCTGGCGCGGTCGGCGCGTTCCGGCGGTCCGCCTTGGAGCGGGTCGGCGGCATGAGCGACGACACGCTCGCCGAGGACACCGACATCACGATGGCGCTGCACCGCGACGGCTGGCGCGTCGTGTACGCGGAGAACGCGCGCGCCTGGACCGAGGCCCCGGAGTCCGTCCAGCAGCTCTGGTCCCAGCGCTACCGCTGGTCGTACGGCACGATGCAGGCGATCTGGAAGCACCGCCGCGCGGTCGTCGAGAGCGGTCCTTCCGGCCGCTTCGGGCGGGTGGGGCTCCCGCTGGTCTCGCTGTTCATGGTCCTCGCCCCGCTCCTGGCCCCGCTCATCGACGTGTTCCTCCTCTACGGCCTGGTCTTCGGCCCCACCCAGAAGACCGTCGTCGCCTGGCTGGGCGTGCTCGCGGTGCAGGCGGTCTGCGCGGCGTACGCCTTCCGCCTGGACCGCGAACGCATGAGCCACCTGATCTCGCTGCCCCTCCAGCAGATCCTCTACCGGCAGCTGATGTACGTCGTGCTGCTGCAGTCCTGGATAACCGCTCTCACCGGAGGCCGTCTGCGCTGGCAGAAGCTCCGTCGCACGGGAGTGCTGGAGGCGCCCGGTGCCATTCCGCGACAGCGGACGGGCAGCCATGATCGGAGTCCCGTCGCATGAGCCACAGCCCCATACCCGCGTACGCGCCGAGGGTGGCTACGGAGACACCGGTCGCCGCGCCCGAGAAGCCGGGCCGCGACCGCTACCTGGACCTCCTGCGCTCGCTAGCGCTCGTCCGAGTCGTCGTCTACCACCTGTTCGGCTGGGCGTGGCTGACGATCGTGTTCCCCTCCATGGGCGTGATGTTCGCGCTCGCCGGCTCTCTGATGGCGCGCTCGCTGAAGCGTCCCGCGTGGGGTGTGATCAAGGGCCGCGTCCGTCGCCTCCTCCCTCCCATGTGGGTGTTCAGCGCGGCGGCGCTCTTCCTGCTCTTCGCGGGCGGCTGGAACGTCTCGGACGACCGCGACCACGGGGGCACGTGGGGCCTGGTGTCCTTGCTCAACTACGTCTTCCCCGTGGGCGCCCCGCCCTTCCCGTGGCACCTGGGCGAGAAGGCGGGCCTCCTGGAGGACACCTGGCCCGCGCAGGCGGTGGGCCCGCTCTGGTACATCCGCGCGTACCTCTGGTTCGTCATCGCGTCCCCGCTGCTCCTCCGGGCGTTCCGCAAGGTCCCGTGGGTGACGCTGTTCGCCCCGCTCGCGCTGACCGCGGTGGTCGGCACGGGCGTCGTCACGATCCCGGGCGAGACCGGCAACGCGGTATCGGACTTCGCGATGTACGGCAGCTGCTGGGTGCTCGGCTTCGCCCACCAGGACGGCCTGCTCGCCCGGGTCCCCCGCTACCTGGCGGTGTCGGCCGCGGCCCTCGTCATGGCCTTCGGCCTGTGGTGGGCGTCGGGCCACCTGGGCCCCGACGGCTGGGACCTGAACGACATACCGCTGGCGCAGGCGACGTGGTCGTTCGGCTTCGTGGTCATCCTGCTCCAGTACGCCCCGTCGTGGCAGGAACTGCCGGGCCGGCTGGCGAAGTGGGACAAGCTGGTCACGCTCTCCAACAACCGCGCGGTCACGATCTACCTCTGGCACAACCTCCTCATCATGGCGACGGTGCCGGTCATCGACATGGCGTACGACCTGCCGTTCATGGAGGACGAACGCTGGAGCTCGGCGCTCGACACGACGTACATGCTGTGGATGACCGTCCTGGTCTGGCCGTTGATCGGGCTGATGGTGGTGGCCGTGGGCTGGGTCGAGGACCTGGCGGCGAAGCGGGGGCCGAGGCTGTGGCCGGACGGCGGGCGGGCGGGAAGGTCTTCCCGTCGGGGACGGGCGTCGTCCCGTCGGGGACGGTGACCGTTTCAATGCGTTGCGCGACTGTTACGTACAACTAGGTGCCCGCAATGGCTTGAAATGCCGCTGTAAATCCAGGCGTTCGAGCGCGTGAGGGCGCGGCACGTGCCGCTGCCGCGGACGGCGAAATTCGCCCCAGCGAACACTCGCGCAGCCAAAAGCCGCAGCGCTTGCGGGGATTGGGTTCGCTGACTGCTGATGCGTTGCATTCGCCAACAGGTGGGCGTCGAGGGGCCGTAACGATCTCGACGCGCCCTGTAGCCGACTCCTAAGCTGACGGCTCTTCCCGCTGCTCGCGCCGGACGACCGCCGCGCGGCGGGCCCCCCACCTCTGCCAGGAGATTGCTTTGCTTCACCGTAAGACCGCGCTGCGCGTCGCCGCGCCCGTCGCCGTGCTCGCCCTCGCGCTGACCGCCTGCGGCGGCGGCGACGACAAGAAGTCGGACGACAAGAAGGCGGACACCGCCAAGTCCCAGAACAAGCCCAAGCCCGAGGAAGAAACGGTACTGCCCGCGGGCAAGACCACCTCGGGCAAGGTGAAGGAGGACGAAGCCTTCGTCACGTACGACGTCGCCGCCGAGAAGGTCGACGTGGGCACGGAGGCCGAGACCAAGAAGCTGGTCTCGGACCCGAAGCAGGCCAAGGGCCTGGTCACGGCGACCGCCCACATGAAGATCACGCACAAGGGCGGCGCGCCCCTCACGGACACGCCCGACGTCCAGGACACCACGGAGATCTACGCGGACGGCACCCGCGGCGGCCTGCTCATCGGCGCCGCCGAGGACGCGCCGGGCTGCGAGGACGAGCTGGACCTCGAAGGCTGGAAGAAGGGCGAGACCCACGTCCTCTGCGAGACGTACCTGATCCCGAAGGGCTCGAAGTCCATCGAGGTCCGCTGGTCCGCCAAGGAGGACGGCGACCAGGTGAGCTGGAAGTTCGCGGGCAAGTAGCCGGTACCTCATACCCGGTAGCTCATACCCGGTAACCGGCACATGGAGACGGCCGAGCGGCCGGGCATCGTCCTCAGGGCGACGCCCGGCCGCTCGGCCGCTTCTGTTGTGCGGTGGTTCCCTGTCCGGTCAGGGGTGCGGGGGTGGGGTCGGGGTCGGGGTCGCCTTGAGGGTGCGTATCAGGGCGTGCAGGCGGCCGGGAGTGGTGGTGAGGATGGTCTCCGGGGCGTCGCTCTCGCGGAGGCGGATCGTGGCGGGGGTGGGGGCGGATATGTAGACGCAGTTGGAGGAGTCGCCGCTGTAGGTGGACTTCTGCCAGCGAGGTTGCATGGTGGGCTTCTCTCAGGGCTGTCGGGAAATCTGGTGGATCAGGTCGCGTGAAGCGCGTGCGGTGAGCGCCCCGTGCTCCAGCCGGTCCAGTACGGTGCGGTACTTCGCCAACTGTGCCTCCGCGTCCAGGAACTCGCACCCGTGGTGCGTGTCGAGCTGCACGGTGTCGAGTTGTGGCACGGGTCCGGCCAGGTAGTCGACGGACTGACCGGTTCCGGGGAAGGCGCCCTGCCCGAAAGGGATGACCCGAATGGTGATGCTGGGCAGCTCACTCAAGTCGATGAGGTGGCGTAGCTGGGCGCTGCTGGTGGCGGGGCCGCCGAAGCCCATGCGCAGGGCGGACTCGTGGATGGTCGCCGCGTAGGGGGCCGGAGAGTCGCTGTGGAGAACTTCCTGGCGCTTCATGCGGTACGTGAGCCGGTGCTCGATCTCGTACTGACGCATGGGCGGAACCACCGCGCGGAAGAGCGCGCGGGCATGGTCCGTGGTCTGCAACAGCGCGGGGATGTGAATGACCAAGGCCACCCGGAACTGCCGCGTGTGGTGCTCCAGTTCAGCCAGGTCGATCAGGCTGACCGGGAGATGTTCACGGTACTCGTCCCACCAGCCGCGCTTGCGACCGCCGGTCATGGCGGCCAAGGCGTCGACCAGCCGGTCGTCGGGGCAGTTGTAGGTGCGGGCGAAGGTGCGGATGCGGTCCGCGCTGACGGGGTAGCGGCCGGCCTCGATGCTGCTTATCTGCCCCTGCCTGAGGCCGAGCAGGGCGGCAGCCGCTGTCGCGGTCAGCCCGGCCTGCTCCCGGAGTTTGCGCAGTTCCGTGCCCAGGCGCTGCTGCCGCAGGGTCGGGTTGGTGCTGGGCGGCACGATTCCTTCTTTCTTGCTCTCTTGCGGGGCATGCCCTCGTGTCACCCACACGAGGGAAATGTGAAGTGTGACGCCTGACTGGTATCAAGTATCACACCAACTGCTCTACGGTGAGTTCGCACCGCCCAACTGGCCTTGTCCATAACCGGAAGAGCACCGCGCCATGGCGGCAACGCCACCGTCGGACGCCAGGAAGGCGACCTCCCCCTCCCCTCCAGGAGCCGTTCATGGTCACCGTAACCCCAGCCGAAGGCTGGTCCTACGCCCTTCACCTGCCCCACGACCCCCGCGCTCCGCGCGTCGCCCGTATGACCTTGCGGGCCGCCCTCGACGGGCACGGCATGAGTGAACTCGTGGAGGTCGCCGAGCTGTTGACGTCCGAGATGGTCACCAACGCGTACCGGCACACGAAAGGCCCCGCCTCGCTGCGGTTGAGGTCCGTGCGGGCGGGGCGGCTCCGGGTGGGGGTGTGGGACACCAGTTCCCACATCCCCGCGCCCTTCGACAAGCCACCGGCAATTCCCGGCGGCTCGACCGTGCCGCCCGCCTCGGACGACTCCGACGGCGGGCGGGGGCTGCACCTCGTACATGAGTGTGCCGACTCGTGGGGCGGGTGGCTGCTGGGTGACCAGTTCACGGGCGGCGGCGGCAAGTTGCTGTGGTTCGAGCTCCGGGGGGCCGGGCCGCAGCCGCAGAGGACCGAGCCGCAAAGGACCGAGCCGCAAAGGACCGAGCCGCGAGGGGTCGAGCTGCGAAGGACCGAGCCGCGCGGGGTCGGGGTCAGTACCCGACGGTGAAGCGGGTGCGGTGGTGCTTCGGGTGCTCCGCCTCGTCCAGGAGTGCCACCGCCAGGTCCTCCATCGAGATGGACGAGCTGCCGTCGGGGGCCACGAGCAGTTCGTCCGCGGCCAGGCGGAACACGCCCGTGCGTGCGCCCGGTTCGAAGAGGGCCGAAGGGCTCACGTAGGACCAGGGCACGTCCGTGTCGGCGGAGCGGATCGCGTCGTACTGGGCGTTGGACGCCTCGGCTATGTGGCGCCAGGCCGCGGGGACGTGACGCGGGTCGTCGACGGCGAGGACCCCACCCGTGCCGGGGACGGTCAGGCTGCCCGCGCCGCCGATGACCAGGAGCCGGACGCCCGTCCCGGCCAGGCCCGCCAGCAGGGACTTCACGATGGCGGGGTGGTCGCTCTCCCGGCCCGGGGCGGGTCTGGTGGCGTTGACGACGAGATCCTGCCCGGCGCTCAACTCGGCCACGTGGTCGGGGTTCGCCGCGTCGCCGGTGCGGTGGGCGGCGGCCGGGTGCAGCTCGGGAAACCGGGCGGCGTCCCGGACGACGGCGGTGACTTCGTGACCACGGGAGAGGGCCTCGGTGACGACGCGGCTGCCCGCGTTTCCGGCTGCTCCGAAGACGGTGATGCGCATGGGCATGGGGATCGGCTCCCTGGATTCGGGGCGGGTGGGATCAGGTGGATCGGGCGTGCTCGGTTGGGATCGGTTGGGATCGGGTGGGATCAGAGGTGGTTCAGGCGCGGGGCGACGGGCAACGGGCGGCGGCCCTGGCCGAGCAGCACGCTCGACAGGACGAGGACCAGGCCGCCGATCTGCCAGACGGTCAGGGTCTGTCCCAGGAGCAGCAGGCCGGCGAGTGTGGCGACGACCGGGTTGGTGAGGCCGAGGAACGAGACCGAAGAGGCGGGGAGACGTTCGATGCCGCGGAACCACAGGGCGTACGCGAGGGCCGTGCCGATGATGCCGAGGTAGGCGTACCCGGCGACGTTGGCTCCCGTGAAGTGATCCGGCAGGCCCTCGACGCTGAGCGCGATGGGTGCGAGGACCAGGCCGCCGGCGGTCAACTGCCAGCCGGTGAGGGCGAGAAGGGAGACGCCTTCCGGGCGGCCCCACCGCTTGCTGAGCACGACGGCCAGTGCCATCAGTGTGGTGGCCGCCAGCATGGCCACGATTCCCGTGAGGTCGACGGCGGCACTGCCGCGCAGGACCAGCAGGGCGACGCCGACGACACCGACGAGGCCCGCGATCAACGTACGGCGGGTGGGTCGCACCTTCAGTACGCCGATGCCGAACCCGGCGACGAGCAGCGGCATCACGGCGCTGATCGTCGAGGCGACGCCGCCCGGCAGCCGGTACGCGCCGAAGAAGAGGAGCGGGAAGAACGCTCCGAAGTTGAGGATTCCGAGGACGGCGGCCTTCCACCACCAGTCGCCGCGCGGCAGGCGCCGGGTGAGCGCGAGCAGGATGAGCCCGGCGGGCAGTGCGCGCAGGGCGGCGGCGAGCAACGGGCGGTCGGGGGGCAGGAGTTCTGTGGTCGTGACGTAGGTCGTGCCCCAGGTGGCGGGGCCGATGGCGGCGAGGGCGGCGATGCCGGCGGCGGCTTTGGTGGAGGTGCGGGGGGTGCCGGTCGGCCCGGCGGCCGGGGGATGAGCCGGGCTGTGTGTGGTGCGGTGAGTCGGGCTGTGTGTGGTCCGCTGCGTGGTGCGCTGCGTGGTGCGGCTGCCGATGGCCATGGTGACGCTTCCCCTCGTCGTTCCCCTCAACGCTGTTATTCTCAACGTTGAGGTAAATATGGCTCTCGGGTCTGCGAACGTCAAGTATCTGAACGTTGAGGTACTTGCTCGGGAAGCAGATCCGGTGCCCGATACGGCAGGAGTGGAGACGCCGCCATGGACGAGATGACCGACACGACCGGCATGACTGACATGACTGACATGCCCGACCACGACGCCATCGATGAGTTGCGCGCCCAATGGCGCCGCGAGCGCCCCGACCTGGACCTCGCGCACCTGGACGCGATGGCCCTGGTGGGCCGCATCAAGCGGGCCGACCACCTGCTGAGCAAGGGCATGAAGCGGGTCTTCGTCGAATACGGCCTGGAATTCGCGGAGTTCGACGTCCTCGCCACGCTCCGCCGGGTCGGCGCCCCGCACGAACTCACCGCGGGCGGGCTCCTCAAGACCGCCATGGTGACCTCGGGCGCCATCACCAACCGCCTCGACAAACTGGAACGCAAGGGCCTGATCGAGCGCCACCCGGACCCCAACGACCGCCGCGCCATCCGCGTCCACCTCACCGAGGCCGGCCGCGACCTGGTCGACCGGGCGGTGGTCGACCACGTCGCGAACGAGGAACGCATGCTCGCGTCGCTGCTCCCGGAGGACCGGGCGGCCATCGACGGGGCGTTGCGCCGTCTGCTGGTGTCGTTGGGGGACACGCATCTGGGGTGAGGCGGCGCGTTGCTATCGCGGATGCGCCCGGTCGTAGACGCGGCACCCTTGTCATGTCACTCCGTGAACAACCAGGCGCGGTTGGTGAAGAATTTGCGTCAACGATGGGCGTGTGCGACCGCTTTACCCGAGTATGCGCGGTGTGCGGGCTGACCTCAGCGTGCCCTTGTCTGTCCCTGGTCGATAACTTGGTTCACTCCAGAGAACTCTCGCCCACCAGGAGCTCACCGTGAACCGCCGACCCGCCCTCCTCGCAGCGGCATCCTTCACAGCCGCGGCACTCTTCGCACTCTCCGCCTGTGGCGGGGGCGGCGACTCGGAGGACAGCGACAAGATCGCGGGTGCCGACTCGGGAGACGGGGCGAAGAAGTCGTCCCCGTCGGCGTCGGCGTCGGCCGACGGGGTCGACCGGCCCGAGATCGTCGTGCCGAAGGACGTCAACCTGGAGTTCGCCCCCGAGACCACGGGCGACGCGAAGGCGGACGCCGTGCTGCGGGACAACGCGGAGTACTGGCGGGCCATCGTCGAATCGATCGAGAAGCAGGACCCGAAGTCGGAGGCCGTCCGCTTCTACAGCAAGGACGCCGGGCTGCTGGGGACGATCGAATGGTCCGGCAACTTCATCAAGAACGACCTGACACTGGCCGGAACCGTGCGCTTCACCGACCGAAAGGTCAAGTTCAGCAAGGACGGCTCGGCCGGTCTGACCTATTGCTCGGACGAGTCCAAGGGCTACACGAAGGACCGCAAGACACACAAGAAGAACGTCACCCCGGCCGGCAAGGACTCGTACATCCGCTACAACGACCGTCTGCGCAAGAACGCCGACGGCGTGTGGCAGCTCACCAACAGCACGTCGGAGATGGGGAGCGCGCTGTGCCAGCCGTGAGCCGGAGGAACGTAGTGGTGGCGGCGCTCGCCGCCATGGTCATCACCGTGCAGGCGGCGCCGCACGCGTGGGCCGGGTGGACGGACCAGACGGACGGCAAGCAGGCGAAGGGCGGCAAGAACGGCCGCACCATCACCGTCCAGACCAAGGTCCAGACGTCGGTCAACGGCAATACGAGTTCGGCCAGGACCGGCAACCTCTCGTCGGCGGACAGCAATTGGAACCCGCCCGCCTGCTGGTACGAACCCGCCTTCTCGCCGAAGGAGATCAAGGAGACGGTCAAGGCGTGGCGCGGTTTCGGCGACGGCGTCCCGCTCTTCGACGGTGTCGGGGAGTTCGTCGGGGACTACCTCGACAGCCGCTACAAGAAGGGCAAGCCGTACAAGGACTACAACCTCGACAAGCAGGGCAAGGGGATGTTCTGGGCCGCGGCGGTCAACCCGAACCGCAAGGATGACCCGGAGGCCAGCGCCTGCGACAAGCAGCCCTTCTGGGTCGACGAGGGTGCCACGCCCGACGAGCCGCTCGCCGTGACCCCCGAGATCCTCGCCGAGTACGCCTACGACGAACTCCCCGTCCCCAGCACCTCCATCAAGATGGCGCCCGAGGGGACGACGAAGGTCAATCTTCCGACCTGGGTCTGGCTGGACAAGGCGAAGTTCAAGAAGGTCTCCGTCACCGCGAGCATCCCGGGTTCGGGGCTCTCCGCGACCACGACCGCCGAGCCCGTGTCCCTCTCGATCGACCCGGGGACGGAGGACGCCGAGACGTACCCCGCTTCCGGCGAATGCCCCATCGAGGACGGCAAGATCGGCGTGCCCCGCGCGAAGGGCACCCCCGCGGACACGGACCCGCCCTGCGGAGTGAGGTACCTGCGGTCCTCCGGCGACGGCCCGTACAACCTCCAGGCCACCGTCACCTGGAAGATCAGCTGGACCAGCACGACCGGCGAGGGCGGCGACCTCCCGGACGGCCGGTTCGGCGCGGACCAGCAGGTCGAGGTCGAAGAGGTGCAGTCCGTCAACCGGTGAGCCCGGATCCCCTCAACCGGTGAGCCCGGGTCCCGCAACCGGTGCGCCCGGACCCGGTCAACCACGTGAGTCCGCATCCCGCGCTCGATCCGCGTCCCCTCACCGCCGGCCTCCCGAGCTCAGGCCCCTTCACCACCGAGCCCCCGCCCCCTCACCGCCCCGCCCCACCCCCCGTGAGAGCAACGTTCCCCCGTGGTCATCGCGCGGCACAAGGCGGAAATGCGGGGTCCATACCTTCGGGAGGGTCGGCCGGTGTGTGTGGGCTGTTTCTGGAGGCGTGATGTGGATCGATCGGTGGGACCCGGAGGACGAGACGTTCTGGAAGGAGGGGGGAGGGGAAAAAGTCGCTCGGCGGAATCTGGCGTTCTCCGTGTTGTCGGAGCACATCGGGTTCTCCGTGTGGAGCCTGTGGTCGGTGATGGTCCTGTTCATGGGGCCCGAGTACGGGATCGACGCGGCCGGGAAGTTCTTCCTCGTGTCGATGGCGACCCTCGTGGGGGCCGTGGTCCGCGTGCCCTACACCTTCGCCGTCGCCCGCTTCGGCGGGCGTAACTGGACCGTCATCGCGGCCTCCCTGCTGCTCCTGCCGACCATCGCCGCGTTCGTCGTCATGGAGCCGGGGACCTCCTACTCCACCTTCATGCTGTGTGCGCTGCTCACCGGCGTCGGCGGCGGCAACTTCGCGTCCAGCATGACCAACATCAACTCCTTCTTCCCGCTCCGGAAGAAGGGGTGGGCCCTCGGGCTCAACGCCGGGGGCGGCAACATCGGCGTGCCCGTGGTGCAGCTCGTCGGGCTCGCCGTCATCGGGGCGGGCGGCGGGCCCCGCGTCGTGCTCGGGATCTACATTCCGCTTGTTCTCGTTTCCGCCGTCTGTGCCTTTCTCTACATGGACAGCATTTCGTCCGTCCGCAACGACACCGGTGCCGTGAAGGCGGCCACGCGGGACGCGCACACGTGGATCATGTCGTTCCTCTACGTGGGGACGTTCGGGTCGTTCATCGGGTACGGCTTCGCCTTCGGGCTTGTCCTGCAAACACAGTTCGGGCGTACGCCGCTGGAGGCCGCGCAGCTCACCTTCATCGGGCCGCTGCTCGGCTCGCTCATCCGGCCCGTCGGCGGGCGGCTCGCCGACCGGTTCGGCGGGGCGCGCATCACCCTGTGGAACTTTCTCGGCATGGGCGCCGCCACCGGTGTGGTCGTCGTCGCGTCCATGCGGGAGTCGCTGCCGCTGTTCGTCGGCGCGTTCGTCGCGCTGTTCGTCCTCACCGGGCTCGGGAACGGATCGACGTACAAGATGATCCCCGGGATCTTCCAGGCGAAGGCCGAGGCCGAGGGCCTGGAAGGGGAAGCCGCCGCGGCCCAGGGGCGCCGGCTGTCCGGGGCGGCCATGGGGCTCATCGGGGCCGTCGGCGGGCTCGGCGGGCTCGGCATCAACCTCGCGCTGCGGCAGTCCTTCCAGACCGTGGGCTCCGGTACGGGGGCGTACGTCGCCTTCCTCGCCTTCTACGGGGTGTGCGCGGGCGTCACCTGGGCCGTATACCTTCGCGGGCGGACCGGCCGTACCGTTCCCGCGGCCGACACCGAGGAGAAGCCGCAGCTCAGCTACGCCGAGGTGTGACGTAACACGGCGGACATCGGCGTGAACCGGGCCTGTCACGCGCCGTTGACAGGCTCGGTCGTCCGCCGCCCACGAACCACGAGCGGAACGAGAGTCACTAGCGGGACGAGACGAGACAGGTCTATGCACCACAGCAGCGACGCCCACAGCCACGACGACAGCACCCACACCCCCGCCCACACCCCCGCCCGCACCCCCGCCCCGAACGCGTCCGGCGCGTACAAGCCCCTCGCCGGGTTCACCGTCGGCGTCACCGCCGCCCGGCGCGCCGACGAACTCGGCACGCTGCTGGAGCGGCGCGGCGCCACCGTCCTGCACGCGCCCGCGCTGCGTATCGTGCCGCTCGCCGACGACAGTGAACTCCTCGCCGCGACGAAGGAGTTGATCGATCACGCGCCGGACGTCGTGGTCGCCACCACCGCCATCGGGTTCCGCGGCTGGATCGAGGCCGCGGACGGCTGGGGGTACGGGGAGGCGCTGGTCCGCTGTCTGCGCGGGGTCGAACTGCTCGCCCGCGGACCGAAGGTGAAGGGCGCGGTGCGGGCCGCGGGACTCACCGAGGAGTGGTCGCCCTCCTCCGAATCCATGGCGGAGGTGCTCGACCGGCTCCTCGGCGAGGGGGTCGAGGGGCGGCGCGTCGCCCTCCAGATGCACGGCGAGCCGTTGCCCGGCTTCGTCGAGGCGCTGCGGGCCGGGGGAGCGGAGGTCGTCATGGTGCCCGTCTACCGATGGCTGCCGCCGGAGGACCTCACGCCCGTCGACCGGCTGCTCGACGCGGCCGTCGGACGGGGCGTCGACGCGCTGACGTTCACCAGCGCGCCCGCCGCGGCGTCCCTGCTCGCCCGCGCGGAGGAGCGGGGCATGACGGCCGAGCTGCTCACCGCCCTGCACCACGACGTGCTTTCCGCCTGCGTCGGGCCCGTCACCGCGCTGCCGCTGCAGTCCCTGGGCGTCGACACGGTGCAGCCCGAACGGTTCCGGCTCGGCCCGCTCGTCCAGCTCCTGTGCCAGGAACTCCCCTCCCGGGCGAAGGTGTTGATCATCGCGGGGCATCGCGTCGAGATCCGCGGCCACGCCGTCCTGGTCGACGACGAGCTGCGCGCCGTGCCGCCCGCGGGCATGGCCCTGCTGGCCGCCCTCGCCCGCCGCCCCGGCTGGGTCGTGGCCCGCGCCGAACTGCTGCGCGTCCTGCCGGGCGCGGGGCGCGACGAGCACGCGGTGGAGTCGGCGATGGCCCGTCTGCGTACGGCCCTCGGCACGCCGAAGCTGATCCAGACGGTGGTCAAGCGGGGTTACCGGCTGGCGATCGACCCGGTGTCGGAGTCGAAGTACGTGGGGTGAGGCCTGCGCGGGCCTTGCCGCCAGGGGCGGGCCTTCTTGGGGCAACCTGGCACGCCGGGTTCCGGACCCGCCCGGGGGAGTGCACTGTAGGGGTACGCAACGGCATTCACTCACCGGTAACCCCAAGGCGGTGACAGGCGCATGGCGTTGGGCACGGCCCCGGCTCCGTACGAGCTGCGATTCGACTCCGGGCGGAGCTGCCTGGACCTCGTGGCGACGAACCACCCCGTGGAACGGCTCGACTCCGTGGAGCGGCTGCGTGCCTGGCTCGCGGGCACGGGTCTCGTCCCGGCGAGCGTGCCCCTGCCCGGCGCGGGCCCGCAGTGGGTCGCCGCCTTCCGCGAACTGCGCGATCAGGTCGGCCAGTTGGTGCTCGGCGAGATCGGGGGCCGCCCCCGCGCCGCCGCCTCCGCGCTCGAACGCGTCAACGCGCTGGCCGCCGCCCCGCCCCCGGCACCCCGCGCGGTCCGCGCCGCCGACGGCACTCTGGTCCGCGTCCTGCGCGGCGACCCCGGCTGCGCGGCCCTCGTCGCCGCCGTCGCCCGGGACGCCGTCGACCTGCTCACCGACCCGGTGGCCCGCGCGCTCCTGCGCCAGTGCGAGGGCGACAACTGTCTGATCGTGTACCTCGACACGTCCCGTGGCCGTCGTCGCCGCTGGTGCTCCAGCGAGGTGTGCGGCAACCGCGAGCGGGTGGCCCGGCACCGGCGCAGGGTGGCGGCGGTCGGACGCGAGTGAGGGGCGTCCGCCCGCACGTGTTCACGTAGGCCCGACTCCTCCCGACCGAACCTCCGTCGGCCCTCGTTGAACACCCGCCACCCCGTGTACGTACCTCCGTGGTGAGACCCGCCCGACCCGCCGAAAGCGCGGACACCGGAGGTACGCGTGCGCAAGGATTCCGCCGTGGCCGATGAGCGCCCGCAGCCGCACCGCCATCGACTCGGCCGGCCCCCGGGCCCGGACGAGGAGCTGATGCGCGCCCTCTACAGCGAGCACGCGGGGGCACTTCTCGCCTACGTGCTCCGGCTGGTGGCGGGCGACCGGCAGCGTGCCGAGGACGTCGTGCAGGAGACGCTCATCCGTGCCTGGAAGAACGCCGGTCAGCTCAACAGAGCGACCGGTTCGGTCCGCCCCTGGCTGGTGACGGTCGCTCGGCGCATCGTCATCGACGGCCACCGCAGCCGGCAGGCCCGGCCGCAGGAGGTCGATCCGTCGCCGCTGGAGGTCATCCCCGCGGAGGACGAGATCGACAGGGCACTGTGGCTGATGACGCTCTCGGACGCGCTGGAGGACCTGACTCCCGCACACCGGGAGGTACTTGTCGAGACCTACTTCAAAGGGCGTACGGTCAACGAGGCGGCCGAGACGCTGGGCATACCCAGCGGCACGGTCCGTTCACGGGTCTTCTACGCGCTTCGCTCGATGAAGCTGGCGCTCGAGGAGCGGGGGGTGACGGCATGACCGATTTCCACAGCCACCACGGCGCGCGGCAGGACGACGACGAGCTCCACGAGACCGTCGGTGCCTACGCCCTCGGGATACTGGACGACGCCGACGCCACGCGGTTCGAGGAGCACCTCGCCGGGTGCGCGTTCTGCCGGCGGCAGCTGGACGAGCTCTCCGGCATGGAGCCGATGCTGGCCGCCCTCGCGGACTTTCCCGGCCCGCGCGGCATGCCCGCGATCGGCGAGCAGCTCGCCGCCGGACCGAGCCCCCGCCTCGCAGGACGCCTCCTCGCGGAGGTCTCCGCCAAACGGGAGCGCGGCCGCAGGCGCGGCCTGTACCTGGTCGCGGCGGCGGTCGCGCTGATCGTCGGCGGGCCGTTCACCGTCCTCGCCGTGACCGGTGACGGCGACGGCTCGAAGGACGCGGTCGCCGACCCGCACCCGTCCAGCCCCGCCGAGGACGCCTTCTTCCACCACATGGAGGAGAAGACGCGCGCCACCGACCCGACGACGAAGGTCAGCGCCACGGTCGGTACGGAGAAGAAGCCCTGGGGCACGCACACCGTCCTGGAGCTGAAGAACGTCAAGGGCCCGCTCAAGTGCTCCCTGGTCGCGGTCGGCAAGGACGGCGAGAAGGAGACGGTCAGCAGCTGGTCGGTGCCCGAGTGGGGGTACGGCATCAAGGACAGCCCGAACAAATGGGCGCGCAGTCCGTTGTACGTCCACGGGGGCGCGGCCATGGACCGCAACGACATCGACCACTTCGAAGTGACCACGTTCGACGGCGAGCGGCTGGTCGAGGTGGACGTGTAGCGCACGGCGAGCGCGAGACAAGTGCACAGGACGGGCCCCTTTCGCCTAAGGTGGACGGCTGCTCAATACGGGCAGCAGCACGGTGTGAAAGGGGCCTCGGTGGCCGACGTACGCGACCGCGAGATCAGCGTCGAACAAGAGCATCTCGACCAGGTCTACCGACGCCTCGAGGAGAAGATCCACGAGGCCGAGTTCCTGATGAACGACGCTGCCAAGCGCTCCCAGGTCGGTACGCCGGGCGCGCTCGCCGAGCGCGACGCGCAGGTCTTCCGCGCCGGTGTCCACCTGAACCGGCTCAACAACGAGTTCGAGGACTTCCTCTTCGGCCGCATCGACCTGCTCCGGGGCAAGGACGGCAAGAAGGGCCCGGACGGCGCGTACACGGCGGTCGAACCGGCCGAGGGCGCGGTGCGCGAGGAGGAGGGCGGCAAGTACGCCGACATCGCGGAGACCCTGCACATCGGCCGCATCGGGGTCCTCGACGCCGACTACTCCCCGCTGGTCATCGACTGGCGGGCACCCGCCGCCGCGCCCTTCTACCGCTCGACGCCCGTCGACCCGGGCCGTGTCGTGCGCCGCCGCGTCATCCGCTCCAAGGGCCGCAGGGTCCTCGGCGTCGAGGACGACCTGATGCGCCCGGAGCTCACCGCCCACCTCGACGGCGAGGTGCTCCCGGTGATCGGCGACGGCGCCCTGATGGCGGCGCTCGGCCAGGCCCGCAGCCACTCCATGCGCGACATCGTGGCGTCGATCCAGGCCGAGCAGGACATGGTGATCCGCGCGCCCGCCGCGTCGGTGACGTACGTGGAGGGCGGGCCCGGCACAGGCAAGACGGCGGTGGCCCTGCACCGGGCCGCGTACCTCCTGTACCAGGACCGCCGCCGGTACGCGGGCGGCATCCTCATCGTCTCCCCGACCCCGCTCCTGGTCGCCTACACCGAAGGTGTGCTGCCCTCCCTCGGCGAGGAGGGGCAGGTCGCGATCCGCGCGGTCGGCTCCCTGGTGGACGGCGTGGAGGCGACGGAGTACGACAGCCCGGCGGTGGCCAGGGTCAAGGGCTCCTCGCGCATGCTGAAGGTGCTGAGGAAGGCGGCGCGCGGGGCGCTGGAGACTCCCTCCGCCCCGGCCGCCGCGGCCCCGCAGGGCGGACAGCTGGCCTTCGGCGACGAGGACCCCGAACCGCAGGCCACCGCCACCGCCACCCCCACCCGCCTCCGCGTCGTCGCCTTCGGCCGCCGTCTCGAACTGGACGCCGACCAGCTGAACCGCATCCGCAGCAACGCGCTCGGCGGCACCGCCCCCGTCAACCTCCTGCGCCCGCGCGCCCGCAAGCTCCTCCTGGACGCCCTGTGGTCCCGGTCGGGCGCGGCGGGCCGCCACACGGACCCCGAGCTCGCCGCCGAGCTGCGCTCCTCCTTCGACGACGACATCACGTCGGAGGACGACTTCATCCGGTTCCTGGACGCCTGGTGGCCCGAGCTCACCCCGCGCGGCGTGCTCGCCGCGATGAGCGACGAGAGGCGCCTGGGCCGCTGGGCCCGCCGCATCCTCAACCCCGGCGAGGTCCGCAAGGTCGCCCGCTCCCTGCGGCGCGACGCCCTGTCCGTGCACGACGTGGCGTTGCTCGACGAGCTCCAGGCGATCCTCGGCACGCCGCACCGCCCCAAGAAGAAGCGTGAACTCGACCCCCTCGACCTGCTCACCGGCCTCGAGGAGCTGATGCCGCAGCGCGAGGAGTCCCAGCGCGAGCGCGCCGAGCGTCTCGCGGCGGAGCGCACCGAGTACGCCCACGTCATCGTCGACGAGGCGCAGGACCTGACGCCGATGCAGTGGCGCATGGTGGGCCGCCGCGGCCGGCACGCCACCTGGACGGTCGTCGGCGACCCGGCCCAGTCCTCCTGGTCCGACCCGGACGAGGCGGGCGAGGCCCGCGACGAGGCCCTCGGCACCCGCCCGCGCCGCCGTTTCACGCTCACCGTCAACTACCGCAACCCGGCCGAGATCGCCGACCTGGCCGCCAGGGTGCTCGCCCTGGCGATGCCGGGGGCCGAGTCCCCGTCGGCGGTCCGCTCGACCGGTGTGGAGCCCCGCTTCTCCGTCGTACGGGGCAGGGACCTCGCCGCGTCCGTGCGCGAGGAGGCGGCGCGGCTCCTGGAGCGGGTCGACGGGACGGTCGGTGTCGTCGTCGCGATGAACCGCCGCGAGCAGGCGGCCCGCTGGCTTGCGGGGCTCGGCGGCCGCGTCGTGGCGCTCGGCAGCCTGGAGGCCAAGGGCCTGGAGTACGACGCGACGCTCGTCGTCTCGCCCGCGGAGATCGCGGACGAGTCGCCCGCGGGCCTGCGGGTCCTGTACGTGGCGCTGACGCGCGCGACGCAGCAGCTCACGGTCCTGTCGGGGGAGCGCGACGAGCCGGACGCGGACGGCGTTCCGGACCTGCTGAGGGACTGACGGCGAAGAGAACGCATTTGCCCGCGGGACGGGAATTGCCTTACGGGGATCGTTTGTTACCTTGGATGTGGCACCGGCTCGATCCAAGCCCCCGGGCCCAACCATCGTCGCTACGAGCGACCACTTGCCGCGAGGCGAGCATGGCGGGTCGGTGTCATGAACGTAGGAGAGAGGCCCACGTCACCACGTGACGTGGGCCTCTTTCTGTTCCGGTCCCTCACGGTCCCTCTTTCTGTTTCGCTTAACTTCTCGTATGGTGGAAACAAGTTTCCGAAACTGCAGCGCACTGGCCGGTGAACAAAACGTTCTCAATCCGGGGCGGCTACCACGTACTCGGCGGTAGGTGCGACCATCGGACGGCAAGAGCTACAAGGTGAAAGCAGAGGAAGTCGGCCATGGCAACGGCGCCCAGCGTCTCCTACTCGATGACGGTCCGACTGGAGGTGCCCGCGAGCGGAACGGCGGTCTCCCAGCTCACCACGGCCGTCGAGTCCTCCGGGGGCTCGGTCACCGGCCTCGACGTCACGGCCTCCGGCCACGAGATGCTGCGCATCGACGTGACGATCGCGGCGTCCTCGACCACGCACGCCGACGAGATCGTCGAGCAGCTGCGCACCATCGAGGGCGTCACGCTCGGCAAGGTCTCCGACCGTACGTTCCTGATGCACCTCGGCGGCAAGATCGAGATGCAGTCGAAGCACCCCATCAGGAACCGCGACGACCTCTCCATGATCTACACCCCGGGTGTCGCCCGGGTCTGCATGGCGATCGCCGAGAACCCCGAGGACGCCCGCCGCCTCACCATCAAGCGCAACTCCGTTGCGGTCGTAACGGACGGCTCGGCCGTGCTGGGCCTCGGCAACATCGGCCCGAAGGCCGCGCTGCCCGTCATGGAGGGCAAGGCGGCCCTCTTCAAGCGCTTCGCCGGCATCGACGCCTGGCCGCTCTGCCTGGACACCCAGGACACGGACGCCATCGTCGAGATCGTCAAGGCCATCGCCCCCGGCTTCGCGGGCATCAACCTGGAGGACATCTCCGCGCCGCGCTGCTTCGAGATCGAGGCCCGGCTGCGCGAGGCCCTCGACATCCCCGTCTTCCACGACGACCAGCACGGCACCGCCATCGTCGTCCTCGCCGCCCTCACCAACGCCCTGCGCGTGGTGGGCAAGGGCATCGGCGACGTGCGCGTGGTCATGTCCGGCGCCGGCGCGGCCGGGACGGCCATCCTCAAGCTGCTGCTCGCCGCCGGTGTGAAGAACGCCGTCGTGGCCGACATCCACGGCGTCGTGCACGCCGACCGCGAGGACCTCGTCTCCGCCGACGTGGACTCGCCGCTGCGCTGGATCGCCGACAACACCAACCCCGAGGGCCTCACAGGCACCCTCAAGGAGGCCGTCGTCGGCGCCGACGTCTTCATCGGCGTGTCGGCTCCGAACGTGCTGAACGGCGACGACGTCGCCGCCATGGCAGACGGCGCCATCGTGTTCGCGCTCGCGAACCCGGACCCCGAGGTCGACCCGGCAATCGCCCGGCAGACGGCGGAAGTTGTGGCCACGGGACGCTCGGACTTCCCGAACCAGATCAACAACGTCCTGGTCTTCCCCGGCGTCTTCCGCGGCCTCCTCGACGCCCAGTCGCGCACGGTCAACACGGAGATGATGCTGGCCGCCGCGGGCGCCCTCGCGGACGTCGTCGCCGAGGACGAGCTGAACCGGAACTACATCATCCCCAGCGTCTTCAACGACAAGGTCGCAGGTGCGGTGGCCGGTGCCGTGCGCACCGCCGCCAAGGCCGCGGGGGCCGCTGTGACAGGCGCCACGGCCTAGGGACACGGCGCGTCGCAGAACCCGGGCCCCACGGGCCCGCTCTAGGGTGGCTTGGCAGACAGCCCTCCCTGCCCCCCGCTTTTCGGGGGCGGCGGACGCTTTTTCGTGTGACCCCGAGGTCGCCGGATTGGCTTTCCCGCCGCAGGTGGGGGCAGGATGCGTAATCGGGCGCGAGGGTCTGACGTCAGACCCGGGTCCGGGGACTGTCCGAGGACCCTGGCAGCATCGTCTTCGCTGTGCCCATCATGCGGCTCTGCCGCGTGGCACGCCTCAACGGCAAAAGAACACGGGAGTACAAACATGAACCGCAGTGAGCTGGTGGCCGCGCTGGCCGACCGCGCAGAGGTGACCCGCAAGGACGCCGACGCCGTGCTGGCCGCGTTCGCCGAGACCGTCGGCGAGATCGTTGCCAAGGGCGACGAGAAGGTCACCATCCCCGGCTTCCTGACCTTCGAGCGCACCCACCGTGCCGCTCGCACCGCCCGCAACCCGCAGACCGGTGAGCCGATCAACATCCCGGCCGGTTACAGCGTCAAGGTTTCGGCTGGTTCCAAGCTGAAGGAAGCGGCCAAGGGGAAGTAACCCTGAGCAGCTGAAAGGGGCGGTCACCCACTGGGTGACCGCCCCTTTCGTGTGCCGTGGTGGCCGGCTAGCCGAGCGGAGCCCTGCCCGGGAGCTCGACCTTCGCGCCGAGTTCCTGGAGCTTCTCCATGAAGTTCTCGTAGCCGCGGTTGATCAGGTCGATGCCGTGGACGCGGGACGTGCCCTGGGCGGCGAGGGCCGCGATCAGGTACGAGAAGCCGCCGCGCAGGTCGGGGATGACCAGATCGGCGCCCTGCAGCTTCGTCGGGCCGCTGACGACCGCCGAGTGCAGGAAGTTGCGCTGGCCGAAGCGGCAGTCGGAGCCGCCGAGGCACTCGCGGTAGAGCTGGATGTGCGCGCCCATCTGGTTGAGCGCCGAGGTGAAGCCGAGCCGGGACTCGTAGACCGTCTCGTGGACGATGGAGAGGCCCGCGGCCTGCGTCAGGGCCACGACGAGCGGCTGCTGCCAGTCGGTCTGGAAGCCCGGGTGCACGTCCGTCTCCAGGGCGATCGCGTCGAGCGAGCCGCCCGGGTGCCAGAAGCGGATGCCCTCGTCGTCGATCTCGAAGGCGCCACCCACCTTCCGGTACGTGTTCAGGAACGTCATCATCGAGCGCTGCTGGGCGCCGCGGACGTAGATGTTGCCTTCGGTCGCCAGAGCCGCGGAAGCCCAGGAGGCGGCCTCCAGGCGGTCCGAGAGGGCGTGGTGGTTGTAGCCGCCGAGGCTGTCGACACCGGTGACCCGTATGGTCCTGTCGGTGTCCATGGCGATGATCGCGCCCATTTTCTGCAGAACGCAGATCAGGTCCTCGATCTCCGGCTCGACCGCGGCGTTCGAGAGCTCGGTCACGCCCTCCGCGAGCACGGCGGTGAGCAGGACCTGCTCGGTGGCGCCCACGGACGGGTAGGGCAGGCGGATCTTGGTGCCGCGCAGCCGCTGCGGGGCCTCCAGGTACTGGCCGCCCTCGCGCTTCTCGATGGTGGCGCCGAACTGGCGGAGCACCTCGAAGTGGAAGTCGATCGGCCGGCCGCCGATGTCGCAGCCGCCGAGGCCGGGGATGAAGGCGTGCCCGAGGCGGTGCAGGAGCGGGCCGCAGAAGAGGATCGGAATGCGCGACGAGCCCGCGTGGGCGTCGATGTCGGCGACATTCGCGCTCTCCACGTGCGACGGGTCCATGATGAGCTCGCCCGGCTGCTCGCCGGGGCGGACCGTCACGCCGTGCAGCTGCAGCAGGCCGCGTACGACGCGTACGTCGCGGATGTCGGGCACATTGCGCAGCCGGCTCGGAGCGCTGCCGAGCAGCGCGGCGACCATGGCCTTGGGCACGAGGTTCTTCGCGCCGCGGACACGGATCTCGCCCTCAAGCGGGGTTCCGCCGTGGACAAGCAGTACATCGTCGGTGACGGTCATGAATCTCGCGTTCCGATTGGATGGACGGGGGGACCAAAGGGCTAGCGTAATGGCCGTGTACCCCCCTTCCGTAAGGCGAAGGGCGCGCAAAACACGTCATGAGTTCGTGACAACACGAAACGTGCGGAACCGGACACTCCGGGTCACCGCCCTCCGCAGGCGCTCCACCGGCCACTTCGGCCTCTGAGCTGCGTCCACTCCGGTCTGCGTATTGCCACCCCGCGCGGGGCGAAGATGCGGGATCATGTGGTTCATGACCGAGGTGTCCTCGCTCACAGGGCGGCTGCTCGTGGCCACACCGGCCCTGGCGGACCCGAACTTCGACCGCGCGGTGGTGCTCCTCCTCGACCACGACGAGGAGGGCTCCCTCGGCGTGGTCCTGAACCGCCCGACGCCGGTGGACGTCGCCGACATCCTGGAGGGCTGGGGAGAGCTGGCCGGGGCGCCCGGCGTCGTCTTCCAGGGCGGTCCCGTCTCGCTGGACTCGGCCCTCGGGGTCGCGGTGATCCCCGGCGACGAGACGGCGTCCGCGGGCGCGCGGTCGCGGGCCGGACGCGGGGACCCGGTCGGATTCCGCCGGGTGCACGGCGCGATCGGCCTCGTCGACCTGGAGGCCCCGCCCGAGCTCCTCGCCTCCGCCCTCGGCTCGCTGCGGATCTTCGCCGGTTACTCGGGCTGGGGCCCGGGCCAGCTGGAGACCGAGCTGGCGGAGGGCGCCTGGTACGTGGTCGAGTCCGAGCCGGGCGACGTCTCGTCGCCCGATCCGGAGCGGCTGTGGCGTGCGGTGCTGCGGCGCCAGCGCAGCGAGCTCGCGATGGTGGCGACCTATCCGGACGACGCGTCGCTGAACTGACCGGCGCGCCGCAGATAGCGCTCGGCCAGCGGGTGCGCGTCCCTGGCCGGGACCGCCAGGTGCACGGCGACGGGCGGGGCGTTCTTCAGGCGTACGTAGCGCAGGGACGGGTGGGAGTGCCTGCGGGCCACCGGCTCGGGCGCCACGCCCACCCCGTGGCCCGCCGCGACCGCTTCCAGCCATTCGTCGAAGTTGTCGGCGGTGCAGGCGAGGCGGGGGCGGCGGGACGGGGGCCACAGGTCGGGCCGTGTCGTGCCGGTGACGGTGTTCACGACCAGGGGCACGTCCGCGAGCTCCGCCCAGTCGACGACGCGGCGGCCCGCGAGCTCCGCGGCCCCGCGCGCCACGACGGCGATGCGCGGCTCGTGCAGCAGCACCCGCGTGCGGACGGCGGCGCCGGGCGGGATCTCGCCCCGTACGACCGCGACGTCGCACGCGCCCGAGGTGAGCCCGGCGAGCGGCTCGTCGCGCCGGACGAGCCGCACGCCCGCGCCGGTCGCCGCCTTGAAGGCGTGGGCGAGCTCGGCGCAGGCCGCGGGCAGGAGCGAGGTGAATCCGAGCCGCAGCATCGGGGGCTCGCTGACCGCGGTGCGCAGCGCGCCGTCGATCCGGGCCAGCAGCGGCGCCAGCTCGTCGCGCAGCCGGCAGCCGGCCTCGGTGAGCTCGACGCGGCGCGTGGTGCGCTCCAGGAGGCGCGCGCCGACGGCGTCCTCCAGGGCCCGCACGGTCCGGGTCAGCGCGGGCTGTCCGACGCGCAGGGCGGCGGCGGCGTGCGTGAAGCTCAATTCGTCGGCGACGGCGAGGAATCCGCGCAGGTGGCGCAGCTCGACCCCGTCCACTCCGACGCTCTCCCGTACCCGTACGTGATCCATGCCTCCCGAGCATAAATGGGCGCCGCGGGCATTTCCCCCCGGATTCGGAGGCTGCCTACGTTTCCCTCCCGAAAACGCGAGGGAACAGGGAACAGGGAGCTGAAAGCTGTGCGCAAGGTGTGGCTGTTGATGTTGGGGTCCTTCACGCTGGGGCTCGACGCCTATGTGATGGCCGGGCTGCTGCCGGTGGTCGCCGACGACCTGGGGACGACCGTCTCGCTCGCCGGGCAGATGGTCACCGTCTTCACCCTCGCCTACGCGGTGAGCGCGCCGCTCGTCGCCGGGCTGCTGACCGGAGTGCGGCCGCGCGTGCTGATCGTCGCCGCGCTTGCCGTCTTCACGCTCGGCAACGGGCTGACCGCGCTCGCGCCCGGCCTCGCCGTGCTGCTCGCAGCGCGCGCGGTGGCGGGTGTCGGCGCCGGGGTGTACTCGGCGCTGTCCACGGCGGCCGCCGCGTCGCTGGCGGGGGAGGTGCGGCGCGGGCGGGCGCTCGCGCTGGTGATGGGCGGGATGAGTTCGGGCACGGTGCTCGGGGTGCCGCTGGGCGTGCTGCTCGCCGACCACACGACGTGGCGGGCCACGATGTGGCTGGTGACGGGCCTCGGCGCGGTCGCGCTCGTGGGGCTCGCGGTGGGGCTCCCGGAGGTTCCCGCCGAGCCGCCGGTCCCGGTGCGGGCGCGGCTCGGGGCGCTGGCCGACCGGAAGGTGCTGCCCATCGTGGGCGTCTCCTTCCTGGGGGCGGTGGCGAGCCTCGGCCTCTACACCTACCTCGCGCCGGTGCTGGCCTCATCGGGCGGCGTGGGCGAGAGCGAGGTGGCGCCGTATCTGTGGGCGTGGGGGATCGGCGGGGTGCTCGGCAGTCTGCTCGCCGGGCCGCTGGTGGACCGTACGGGCCGGGTGGTCGCCCTCGTGACGGGGATCGTCTCGACCCTGGTCCTCGCGATAGGCGTCCTGCCGCTGCTCGGCGCCGCCGCGTATCCCGCGCTCGTCGTCTGGGGTGCGGCGGGCTGGGCGTTCCAGGTTCCGCAGCAGCACCGTCTGCTCGCGCTGCGCGCCGAGCGGGGGACGGTCGCCCTCGCCCTCAACAACTCCGCCCTCTACCTGGGCAGCGCGGTGGGCTCCGGCGTCGCGGGGCTCGCCCTCGCGGTGGGGCTCGCGCCGCGGGATCTGCCGTGGGCGGCGGCCGTGGTGGCCCTGGCGGGGCTGATTCTGCACCTGTCCGCCACGCGGGGCGGCGGTCTCTTTGGTCTGCGGGCCGGTGGGGGCTTGGCGCGCAGTTCCCCGCGCCCCTGAGGTGGTCCGTCGTGCGGTCTTGCGTGTGGCTCCGTCGTCCGGGGGTGCCCTGGCGGGCGGGGGCTCCTTCAGGGTGCGGGCCGGTGGGGGCTTGGCGCGCAGTTCCCCGCGCCCCTGAGGTGGTCCGGGGCGCGGCCCCGCGTTTGGACTGGTCACCTGGGGGTGCGCCGGCGGTGGGGGTCGGTGGTCTTACCCAGGGGCGCGGGGAACTGCGCGGCCAGCCACAGCGGGCCCGCGCGATAGGAACGGTCACCCGGTGGGTACGGCCGATGCCGGGACGGCGTGGGCGTGAGTACCCTTGGCCCTTATGAGCACTCTTGAGCCCGAGCCCGAGCGCGGGGCAGGTACGGGGACCCTCGTAGAGCCGACGCCCCAGGTGTCGCACGGTGACGGCGACCACGAGCGCTATGCGCACTACGTCCAGAAGGACAAGATCATGGCGAGCGCGCTGGACGGCACGCCCGTCGTGGCGCTCTGCGGCAAGGTGTGGGTCCCCGGCCGCGATCCGAAGAAGTACCCCGTCTGTCCCATGTGCAAGGAGATCTACGAGTCCATGAGCCAGGGCGGCGACAAGGACAAGGGCGGCAAGGACGGCAAGAAGTAGCAAGAAGCAGACGGCGAGAAGTTCGTACCTTGTGAGACCTCTTCGCCCGAGGGGCGTTGCGCCTGCCGCAACGCCCCTTTTGCGTTGCGCAATCGCGTGACAGCCTTCGGTCGCATGACCTTTGGGCAACTCATCCCGGCGCCCGCACGCGCCGAGGCCACGCAGAGCTCTTCCTTCGTCTTCGACGCGTCCACCACCGTCTGGGCCGGCCCCGGCACCGGCTCCACCGAGCGGTGGCTGCGCGCCGTCCTCGGCCCCGCGCTCGGCCTGCCGCTCCGCGACGGCGCCGAGGGGGCGGCCAACTCCCTCTCCTTGCACGTCGACGGGTCCTTGGAGCCGGAGGCGTACAGGCTCACCATCGACGGCGACCGCGTCGAGATCCGCGGCGGCGCGGGCGCCGGAGTCTTCTGGGGCGCCCAGACGCTGCGCCAGCTCCTCGGCCCCGACGCCTTCCGCCGCGCGCGCCTGCGGCCGGACGCCGGGCACACCGTCCCGGCCGGCGTCATCGAGGACGCCCCCCGCTTCGGGTGGCGCGGCATGATGCTCGACGTGTCGCGGCACTTCATGCCGAAGGACGGGGTCCTGCGCTACCTCGACCTGCTCGCCGCCCACAAGCTCAACGTCTTCCACTTCCACATCACCGACGACCAGGGCTGGCGGGTGGAGATCAAGCGCCACCCCAAGCTGACCGAGGTCGGCTCCTGGCGGTCCCGCACCCGGTGGGGCCACCGGGCCTCCCCGCTCTGGCAGGAGCACCCGCACGGCGGCTACTACACGCAGGACGACATCCGCGAGATCGTCGCGTACGCGGACTCCCTGCACATCACCGTCGTCCCGGAGATAGACATCCCCGGCCACTCGCAGGCCGCGATCACCGCCTACCCGCACCTCGGCAACAGCGACGTCGTCGACACCGAGGCGATGACCGTCTGGGACTCCTGGGGCGTCAGCCCGAACGTCCTCGCCCCGACGGAGGACGTACTCCGTTTCTACGAAGGGGTCTTCGAGGAAATCCTCGAACTCTTCCCCTCGACCTTCGTCCACGTCGGCGGCGACGAGTGCCCCAAGGACCAGTGGAAGGCCTCACCCGCCGCGCAGGCCCGCATCAAGGAGCTGGGGGTCGGCGACGAGGACGGGCTGCAGAGCTGGTTCATCCGGCACTTCGACCGCTGGCTCACCGCGCGCGGGCGCCGGCTCATCGGCTGGGACGAGATCCTGGAGGGCGGCCTCGCCGAGGGCGCCACCGTCTCCTCGTGGCGCGGCTACCAAGGCGGCATCGACGCGGCCAAGGCGGGCCACGACGTCGTCATGTGCCCCGAGCAGCAGGTGTACTTGAACTTCCGTGAGGACGGCGGCCCCGACGAGCCGATGCCCATCGCCTACGTCCGCACCCTGGAGGACGTCTACCGCTTCGAACCCGTCCCCGCCGAGCTCACCGAGGAGGAGGCGGCCCACGTCCTCGGCACCCAGGCCAACGTCTGGACCGAGGTGATGGAGAACCAGGCGCGCGTCGACTACCAGGTGTTCCCGCGCCTCGCGGCCTTCAGCGAGGTGGCGTGGCGGCGGCTGCCCGCCCCGGCCGAACGTGACTTCGCCGACTTCGAACAGCGAATGACCGCCCACTACGCGCGACTTGACGCCCTCGGCGTCGACTACCGCCCGCCGAGCGGCCCGCTGCCGCGACACCAGCGCCCCGGCGTGCTCGGACGCCCGATCGAGGGAGCGCCCCCGAACGTGTGAGGCAGCTCCGGGGCCCGCGCTCCCGGCGGCCCGCGCCGGGAGCACGGGCCCCGGAGCGCGGGCCGGGAGCGCGGGCCGCCGGAAGCCGTGCGAAAACGGCATATCCCCCTGGTCTGGGGACGAATGCCTCCTAGCGGACCCCCGCGTCGGGGCCCGGGGAAGATGTGCCAGAGTTGCCACGTCCGGGTTGTGAGCACGTACCGTACGGCGGAACAGGCGTAACGGTGACACGTCGCGAAACGGCGAGCACTCCACATACGCGATGGATGTACGTGGAGCAGGCGGCCGGGCATCGGGAAGGGGCAGCCGGTTTTGAGCACGCACGCACCGCAGGCGGCACAGACACCGCATTCGGTGAAGCTGCCCGCCACGCTGGACGAGGCCGTGGCGGCGCTCGCCGCCATGCCCGCCGCCGTGCCCGTCGCCGGCGGCACGGACCTCATGACCTCGGTCAACTCGGGACAATTGCGGCCCGCCGCCCTCGTCGGCCTCGGCCGCATCAACGAGATCCGCGGCTGGCAGTACCAGGACGGCCACGCCCTGCTCGGCGCCGGTCTCACGCACGCGCGCATGGGGCGCCCCGACTTCGCCGCCCTGATCCCCGCCCTGGCCGCCGCCGCGCGCGCCGCGGGACCGCCCCAGATCCGCAACGCGGGCACCCTCGGCGGCAACATCGCGTCGGCCGCGCCGACCGGCGACGCGCTGCCCGTCCTCGCCGCGCTCGAAGCCGTCCTGATCATCGCGGGACCCGGCGGCGCCCGCCGTGAGATCCCCGTCTCGCACCTGCTCACCGGCATGGAGATGCTCCGCCCCGGCGAGCTCATCGGCTTCGTGCGCGTACCGCTCCTGCACGCCCCCCAGGTCTTCCTCAAGGCGACCGGGCGCACCGGCCCCGGCCGTGCCACGGCCTCCGTCGCGCTGGTCCTCGACCCCGCGCGGCGCGGCGTGCGGTGCGCGGTCGGCGCCATCGCGCCGATGCCGCTGCGCCCGCTGGAGGCCGAGCAGTGGGTGGCCTCGCTGATCGACTGGGACGGCGAGCGCGGCAGCCTCGTCCCGGAGGCGGTCACCGCCTTCGGTGAGTACGTGGCCTCCGCGTGCATCCCGGACCACCCCCCGGCGGCCGACGGCACCGAACAGCCGCTCGCCCCCGCCGTACTGCACCTGCGGCGCACCGTCGCCGCGCTGGCCCGACGAGCACTGGGGAGGGCGCTGTCGTGAGCGACGACCAGAACACCCACAACGGCGGCGGCTGGCAGCCGCATCCGCAGGGCGAGTACGACTCCGACGCCACGGCGTTCGTGCAGCTCCCCGAAGGCATGCTGGACGTCCCGCTCGCCGCCCCGGGACACGGTTACGTACCGCCGCAGATAACGGTCACCCCCACCACCGCCGACGCCACCGACCCGGCCGCCACGGGCGCCTGGGTCATGCCGCCCGAGGTGACGGGCGCGGTCCGCTGGCCCGATGCGGGCACGGCGCAGGAGCAGCCCGAGCCCCACGCCCAGCCCCATGCGAACGCCCAGCCCCACGCGCACGCGGAGCCGCACGGGTACGACCCCCGGGCGACCGGTCAGTGGAGCTTCCCCGAGGCGGAGCACGCGGGGCAGCAGCAGACGTACGGACAGGGCTACGCCCACCAGTACGGGCAGGAGCCCGCGGCTCCCCCCGCCGACGTCACAGGACAGTGGTCGATCCCCGTCGCCGAGGGTGATCTGCCGGACGAATCGGGCGAGTTCACGGCGTCCTCGCTCGCCGCGCAGTGGGGCGGCGGCACGCCTCCCGCGACGCTGCCCGGCGGCGCGCCCGCGCCCTGGGCGACCGGGGCGGGCGCCGGTGCGCCCTGGGGGGTCCAGCCGGACCCGCAGCCGGTCGCGGAGCCGGCTCCGGAGCCCGAGCCGCAGCCCCATGCGCAGCCCGAGGCGCAGCCGGAGAACCGGTTCGAGAAGACGCAGTTGCTGCGGGCGATCAGGATTCCGTCGGAGGAACCGCCGGCCGCGGAACCCGAGCCTGCTCCCGAGCCCGAGCTGGTGGCCGAGCCCGAGCCGGAGCCGGAGCCGGAGTTCGCCTCCGAGCCGGTCGAGGAGCCCGTCGAGTCCGTCGAGCCGGTCGAGCCCGTCGAGGTAGCGGCGGCCCCTGTCCCGGACCCCGTCCCGGACCCCGAACCGGCCGTCGAGGCCCCGGAAGCAGCAGCCGAGCCCTCGGACGTTCCGGACGAAGCAGTCACCCCGGACGAGACCGCCGCGCTCGCCCCGCTCGCCGCACCCGTCGAAGCCGACGCGGAAGCCACCGCGGAGCTCGATCCGGAGCCCGAACCAGAGCCCGAGCCCGAGACCGAGGCCGAGGCCGTCCCCCTCCACGACGACCACCCCCTCGTCTCCTACGTCCTCAGCGTGAACGGCACCGACCGGCCCGTCACCGACGCCTGGATCGGCGAGTCGCTGCTCTACGTCCTGCGGGAGCGGCTCGGTCTCGCCGGGGCCAAGGACGGCTGCTCGCAGGGCGAGTGCGGGGCCTGCAACGTCCAGGTGGACGGGCGTCTCGTCGCCTCCTGCCTGGTTCCCGCCGCGACCACCGCGGGCAGCGAGGTCCGTACCGTCGAGGGCCTTGCCGCCGACGGTCGGCCCTCCGACGTGCAGCGCGCTCTCGCCGCGTGCGGAGCCGTGCAGTGCGGCTTCTGCGTACCGGGCATGGCCATGACCGTGCACGACCTCCTTGAGGGCAACCCCGCCCCCAGTGACCTGGAGGCCCGCCGCGCCCTGTGCGGCAACCTCTGCCGCTGCTCCGGCTACCGCGGCGTGCTCGACGCCGTGCGCGAGGTGGTGGCCGAGCGCGAGGCGTCCGCGGCCGCCGCGGACTCCGCCGCGCAGGCCGAGCACGAGCACGGGCACGGGCAGCACGGGGGGCCGCACGGCCAGCAGGAGCAGCCCGGTCAGAACCACAGCCACAGCCACAGCCACGGTCACGCCGACGCACGCATCCCGCACCAGGCGGGCCCCTACGGCCAGGACGGAGGCCACGCGTGAGCACCGGCACCGGCACCGACGCCACGACCGCGACCACGCCCCCCGCCGCCCCGCCGGGACCCGGGCAGCCGCCGCACGGCATCGGTGCGTCGCTGCCGTCCGCGGAGTCCCGCGTGAAGACGGAGGGCACCTTCCCCTACGCCGCCGACCTGTGGGCCGAGGGCCTGCTGTGGGCGGCCGTCCTGCGCTCCCCGCACGCGCACGCCCGCATCGTCTCCATCGACACCAGCCACGCCTTGGAGATGCCGGGTGTCCGCGCGGTCGTCACGCACGAGGACGTTCCGGGCGAGCCGCTGCACGGCCGCAGGACCCCGGACCGGCCGGTCTTCGCCTCCGATGTCGTACGCCACCACGGCGAGCCCATCGCCGCCGTCGCCGCCGACCACCCCGACACCGCGCGGATGGCCGCCGCCGCCGTCATCGTCGAGTACGAGGTGCTCGAACCGGTCACCGACCCGGAGAAGGCCTTCGAGGCCGAACCGCTGCACCCCGACGGCAACCTGATCCGTCACATCCCGCTGCGGCACGGCGACCCGGAGGCGGCGGGCGAGCTCGTCGTCGAGGGCCTGTACCGCATCGGCCGCCAGGACCCGGCGCCGATCGGAGCGGAGGCGGGCCTCGCGGTGCCGCGTCCCGACGGGGGAGTGGAGCTGTACATCGCCTCCACCGATCCGCACGCCGACCGCGACCGGGCCGCCGCCTGCTTCGGCATCGCCCCGGAGCGCGTGAAGGTCGTCGTCACCGGTGTACCGGGCGCGACCGCCGACCGTGAGGACGCGGGCTTCCAGCTGCCGCTCGGCCTCCTGGCGCTGCGCACCGGCTGCCCGGTGAAGCTCACCGCGACCCGCGAGGAGTCCTTCCTCAGCCACGCCCACCGCCATCCGACGCTCCTGCGCTACCGCCACCACGCGGACGCCGAGGGCCGGCTGGTCAAGGTGGAGGCGCAGATCCTCCTCGACGCGGGCGCGTACGCGGACACGTCGTCGGAGGCGCTCGCCGCCGCCGTCTCCTTCGCCTGCGGCCCCTATGTCGTACCGAACGCCTTCATCGAGGGCTGGGCCGTCCGCACGAACAACCCGCCCTCCGGGCACGTCCGCGGTGAGGGCGCGCTCCAGGTGTGCGCCGCGTACGAGGCCCAGATGGACAAGATCGCCAAGAAGCTCGGCGTCGACCCGGCGGAGCTGCGGCTGCGCAACGCCATGGCGACCGGCGACATCCTGCCCACCGGCCAGACCGTGACGTGCCCGGCGCCGGTAGCGGAACTCCTCGCCGCCGTACGGGACTTCCCCCTCCCCGAGCTGCCCAAGGACACCCCCGAGGACGAGTGGCTGCTGCCCGGCGGCCCCGAGGGTGCGGGCGAACCGGCCGCGGTGCGCCGGGGCGTCGGCTACGGCCTCGGCATGGTCCAACTGCTCGGCGCCGAGGGCACGGACGAGGTCTCCACGGCCACCGTGAAGGTCCACGACGGTGTCGCGACGGTGATCTGCGCGGCCGTCGAGACCGGCCAGGGCTTCACCACCCTGGCCCGTCAGATCGTCCAGGAGACGCTCGGCATCGAGGACGTGCGGGTCGCGCCCGTCGACACCGACCAGCCGCCGGCCGGCCCGAGCTGCCGCGGCCGCCACACCTGGGTGTCGGGCGGTGCGGTGGAGCGCGCGGCGAAGATGGTCCGCACACAGCTGCTCCAGCCGCTGGCCCACAAGTTCGGGATGTCGACCGAGCTGCTCCAGATCACCGACGGCAAGATCACCTCGTACGACGGTGTGCTGTCCACGACCGTCACGGAGGCTCTGGAGGGCAAGGAGCTCTGGGCCACGGCCCAGTGCCGTCCGCACCCGACCGAGCCGCTGGACGAGGCCGGGCAGGGCGACGCGTTCGTGGGCATGGCGTTCTGCGCGGTCCGGGCGGTCGTGGACGTCGACATCGAGATCGGTTCCGTGCGGGTCGTGGAACTGGCCGTCGCGCAGGACGTGGGCCGCATCCTCAACCCCGCCCAGCTGAAGGCCCGCATCGAGGCGGGCGTCACGCAGGGCGTGGGCGCGGCCCTCACGGAGAACCTCCGTACGCCGCGCGGCATCGTCCGCCACCCTGACCTCACCGGCTACGCGCTCCCGACCGCCCTGGACACCCCGGACATCCGCATCGTGAAGCTGGTGGAGGAGCGGGACGTCGTGGCCCCCTTCGGCGCGAAGGCGGCCAGCGCGGTCCCGGTCGTGACGTCCCCGGCGGCCATCGCCTCGGCGGTCCGCGCGGCGACGGGCCGCCCGGTCAACCGCCTCCCGATCCGCCCGCAGGCGGCGGTCGCCACGTGACGCCGCCCGAGGGCGCCGTCGTCGTCCTCACCGGCATCATGGCGTCCGGCAAGTCCACGGTCGCGCAGGCACTGGCCGAGCGCCTGCCGAAGGCCGCGCACGTGCGGGGCGACGCCTTCCGCCGCATGATCGTCTCGGGCGGTGCGGAGTACGAGGGTGAGGCCGGGAGTGAGGGCGAGGCCCAACTCCGGTTGCGGTACCGGCTTTCCGCGGCGGCGGCCGACACGTACGCCGGGGCGGGCTTCGCCGCGGTCGTCCAGGACGTCATCCTGGGCGCGGAGTTGACGTCGTACGTGGAACTCCTGCGCACCCGCCCCGTGTACGTCGTCGTCCTCGCCCCGCGACCCGACGCGGTCGCCGCCCGCGAGGCCGCCCGCGGCAAGACGGGCTACGGCGCGTGGACGGTCGAGGACCTGGACGCGATCCTGCGCGAGCAGACACCTCGCGTCGGACTCTGGCTGGACAGCACGGAGTTGACGGTCGATCAGACCGTTGACGGGATTCTCGCGGGCCTGGACGAAGCCCGGGTGGCGTGACACCCCCCGGGCCCCGTGATCCGCGTTACTTGCCGTAGTACGCGTCGTGGATGGACACCGACGACTTGTTGCCGTCCTTGTCCGTGATCCTGGCGCGGAGCGAGACGCCCTCGCCCTTCGCCGGATTCTTCACGGCGACCTTGCCACCTTGGACGGTGACCTTCTTCCACGTCCTGCCGTCGTCGTACGAGACGTACACGGCAAGGGACTTGAGGTTGCCCGCGCCCGCCGCCGCGCCCTGCACGGTCACCGGGACGGACTGGGTGGCGCCGGCCGGGGCGCGGCTCGCCAGGTCGAGCTTCGGCGTGAACCGTGCCGTGGAGGCGGGGAGCCGGGTGCGGTCCGCCGTCGTCTTCGAGCGGAACGTCCAGGACGCCTCGACGCGTGACGAGGCCGCGGCCACCTTCGGGTCACGCTTCACCGACGCGGTCAGCCGGTACTCGGCGTCGCCCGCAGGCACCTCGAACGTCTCGCCGCCGCTCACCGGGTCGTCGTTCTCGGCGATCTTCGTGCCGTCGCGGTAGAGCGTCGACTTCGCGGCGGAGTACGCGCTCCAGCCCTCGTGGCCCTTGCCGTCGGCGACGACGGGGATGCGGCCGCCCAGCCGGTCGCCCTCGCGGAAGACGCCGATGTCGGCGGCGTTCAGAGCGGGCCCGAAGACGCCGACGTTGAATGTCTCCGTGTAGGTCCGGCCCGCTGTGAAGTCCCGCGGGTCCATCTCGTAGGTCCCCTCGAAGGCCGGCGCGCCCTCCTCGTCCTTGTCGCCGTACTGATCGAAGTCGATGCCCCACCTCGTGGCACCCAGCGCGGTCGCGTACACCGTTGTGGTGCGCGGCAGTTTCCGCGGCTCGAAGATGTGCGAGATGCCGCCCGCCTCCGGCAGGTATCCGGCGACGGAGAGGGAGCCCGTCCGGCCCGGGGCCGATGCGCCGGTGCGGACCTTGACGGTGGCGAAGTCCGCGCGCTTCAGATGCTTGGTGTAGCCGGTGGAGAGCTTCTTGACCCGGCCGCCGAGGAACAGGTCGTAACGGGTGCCCGCGCCCTTCGTCCAGGTGCCGAGCCACTGTTCACCGAAGCCTTCGGGGACCTCCGCGCCCAGGTGGGCGGTGCGCAGGCTCTTGAACGAGGAGTTGGTGGGGGAGGATTCGTAGCCCTGGTAGATGTAGCGCGGCATGCCCCACACCGGCTTGGCGTCGCGGTCCGGGACCGTGATGTCGACGGGCTTCGCCTTGCGCGCGTCGAGGGTCACGGTCATGTTCCTGTCGACGGTCAGCCGCGGTTGGAGGAGCCAATCGGTGCCCTTGTCGATGTCGTCCGGGTCGACGTGGATCGACCAGTCCAGCAGGTAAGTGCCCTTGGCCACACGGACCTTGGCGGTGGCGCCCTGGGGGAAGAGGTTCAGCCCCTTGTCCTCGCCGGTGAGGGCCGACATCGACGAGTCGTGGTGTGCGGTGGGCCTGCCGTCGCGGCCGATCGTCTTCAGCGTGACGTCGTACGACTCCACCTCGCGGTCGACCGCGGCGGCGGTGCGCACGGACTGTCCGGCGCCCTTGGCCTCGATGTACGCGGAGTACGTTCCGTCCACCGTGTCGCCGGGCCGCGTGTCCGCGGTGAGGTCGACGGAGGCGGTGCCGCCCGCGGGGACGGTGACCTTCTTCGCGCCGAGGGTGAAGAACCCGGCGGGGGCGGGACGGCCCTTGGGGTCGGTGGCGGTCACCGTGAGGTCCAGGGTGACGTCGTCCTTGCCGAGGTTCTTGTACGTCACCTTCTTGGTGACCGGCTTGTCGTCGGTGTGCGGCCACTGCTGCGTGCCGAAGCTCACCGACACCGGGTCGGCGATCACGGTCTGCTTCAGGGCGTTGTCGACGGCGATGCGGCCTGAACCCTGCTGGAAGGGCGTGTACTTGCCGGGCTTGGTGGAGCCGGTCAGGGCGCCCTTCAGCTCGGGCTGCTTCCACTCGGGGTGCTGCTGCTTGAGCAGGGCGGCGGCGCCCGCCACGTGCGGGGCGGCCATCGAGGTGCCGGAGATCGTCAGATAGCCCTCGGGGTTCTGGCCGACCTCCTTCTCGATGACGGAGCCGGGCGCGGCGGCGGCGGTGATGTCGACGCCGGGCGCGGTCACGTCCGGCTTGATCGCACCGTCGCCGACCCGCGGGCCCTGGCTGGAGAAGTCCGCCAGCTTGTCGTCGTCATCGACCGCACCCACGGTCAGCGCCGCGTCCGCGCTGCCGGGCGAACCGACCGAACCGGGCGAGCCGTCGTTGCCCGCCGAGATGGCGAAGAGGATGCCCTTGTCGGCGGAGAGCTTGTCGACCTGCGCTTCGAGGGGGTCGACACCGGGGGTGTCGCCGCCGCCGAGGCTGAGGTTGACGACGTCGGCGCCTTCCGCGGCCGCCCACTCCATGCCCGCGATGATCCCGGAGTCGTCTCCGTAACCCTCGTCGCCGAGGACCTTGCCGCTGAGCAGCTTGGCGCCGGGTGCGACGCCCTTGAACTTGCCGCCGGACTTGGCTCCGGTACCGGCCGCGGTGGACGCGACGTGCGTGCCGTGGCCGTAGCGGTCCTTGGCGTCCGCCGACTGCGTGAAGTTCTTCTCGCCGATCACCTGGTCCTTGAGGTCCGGGTGCGTGGCGTCGACGCCGGTGTCCAGGACGGCGATCTTGACGCCCTTGCCGTCGTATCCGGCGGCCCAGGCCTTGTCGGCGCCGATCTGCTTGACGCTCTTGTCGAGGGTCGCCTTGCGCACGCCGTCGAGCCAGACGTGGCTGATGCCGGACGCGGCGGTGCGGGCGCCGCCCTTGCCGCTGGTGAGCGCGGCCCACAGGTCGGCCGCGTCCTGCTTGGGCGTGCTGACGGCGTCGGCGTTCAGCGCCTTCAGGGTCCTGCGGACGGTGGTGTCACCGGCGGAGCGGACCTCGGCCTTGGCGGCCGTCGCGGCTCCCTTGTAGCCGACGATGACCTTGAGGCCCTTCTTCTGGGCCGTACGGTTCGCCTGCTCTCTCAACTCCGCCAAGTCGAAGAGCCGTTGCTCCACCGTGCCGTCGGCTATCAGGCGCTGGGCGTCGGAGGGGAGGACGAGGGTGTGGCCGTTCGGCAGGCGCTGTGTCCGTACGGGGATGCGTTCACGGCCCTTCGCGGGCCGGAAGCCGGTGACGCGGCCGTCGCGGCCGACGGTGACGCGGTCACCGGTGAGGAGCGTGAGGTGGGTGACGTGGGTGCCGACGCTGTGAGCGGTGAGGTCCGGCCCCGCCGGGGCCCGGGTCGGTGCTGTGGCCGACGCGGGGCCGGTCGAGCCCGCTGCGAGGGCGACGGCGGCGGCCGCGGCGACGGTGGCCGCGCCCGCTCTTCTGGCGTGGTGGCGCAAGTTTCCCCCTGGAGTCGTGATCCGAGGTGCTGTCCGGGGGAGTATGTCGAGCGGAGGGCCGCGGGCCGAACTCCGTTATGAGAACGTGCAGTTGGGGATACCTGTTCGTGTGGTTCCCAGGGAATTTCGAGAGATGACTCACGGGAACCCGGGAGGAAGAGCCCCGGATTCCCGTGAAGTGGAGGCCGTGGCGGGAATCGAACCCGCGTTACTGGATTTGCAGTCCAGCCCCTCAGCCACTCGGGCACACGGCCAAGTCGTCGACGTGACTTCTTCGACGTGACTTCGTCGACCTGACTTCTTGAACGTAGCCGTGGCCCGACACCGGTCTCAAGCGATCAGGGGGTGCCGCAACGGGACTGCCATGCCGCGTTCATGAAAGGGGCGAGCGCAGGGCCTGGGCCGTCCGGGACGACTGGGCCGCGACGCCGGGGATGCTCGACGTGATGAACGGGCCGCCGCCGGTCAGGTCCCCGATCACGTGCACGCGCGGGTCGGCCGGGACCAGCCCGCCCGACGGGTGGAGCGTGGCCAGGCCGGTGTCCACCAGGGAGTCGACCAGGCGCCGGGCCCCGGCGGGGACGGCTTGAGGGGGCGGGTTCACGGCATTGACGACGGTGTCCGCCGTACGTTCCCCGTCGGCGCACCGGACCCGGAACCGCCCGTTCGCGGGCTCGATCGCGCGGACGCCGGAAGCGACTGTCAGCTGCCCGGAGTCCATGAGCCCCATCAGGACGGCCGCGTTCACCGGGACCATCGGCGAGGCCAGGCCGACGGCCGTGCGGAAGTGGTCGCGCAGGCGCGCGCGGTCGGCCTCGGGCAGCAGCCGCCACGCGTACGGGCCGACGGCGTGCGCCGCCCCCTGAAGTACGCGACGGCCGATGCGCGGGTCGTCGACGGCGGCCAGCCGGCTCCGGTGCCGCCGGACCGGGTCCTCGGCCGGGGCGGCTTGCAACTCGGCGACGAACGCGTCGAAGTCCTCCCCGGCGTCGGCGAGTTCCGAGCGCAGCAGCCCGGTGAGGTCGTCGAGGGTGACGGTTCCGTGTGCCGCGTGCAGCTCCGCCACGCGTTCGGCGGTCAGGTGCCGAGGGCGGCGGTCGACGGGGCGCTGCCATACGTACGGCAGGACCCCCGTGCGGGAGAGCAGCGTGATCCGCCCCCGGTGGCCGCGGGCGGCGAGGGACACGACGACGTCCACGGCGGTGAGGCCGCTGCCGATGACCGCGACGTCGCTCCCGGCCGGGATGCCGCCGAGGGTGTCGGCGAGGGGGTAGGGGTCGGCCGTGAAGCCCGGCGTGCCCGCGAGGCCGTACAGGTCCGGGGGGCTGCCCGCGCCGACGCACAGCGCGACCCGCGTCGCGGCGTGCTCCTGGCCGTCGTCGGTGCGCAGGATGAGGTGGGCGCCGGAGCGGTCAGCTCCTGTCACGCGGTCGGCCCCGGTCACGCGGTCGGCCCCGGTCACGCGGGCGGGTACGACGCGGACGGACCATCCCCGCTCCGCCAGCGCGGCCACCGCCTTCTCGGCGGTGTGGGTCAGGTATGCGCCGTAGAGCGCGCGCGGGACGAGGGGCCGGTCGAAGAGTTCGTCCATGTGGTCGGCGGCCCGTTCGCCGAGCCAGTCCGCGTAGTGGTCCGGGTCGCCGTGGCGTACGGACATGATGGCGGGCGGCGAGTTCACCAGGACCGAGTCCAGGTCCGGGCCGTACGGGCGGCCCCGCCACAGGTTCGGCGACGGCTCGAAGACGGTGATGGTGCCGGGCCCGTCCAGCGCACCGGCACCACCTCCGTCTTCCGGCGCGGCCAGCGCGTCCAGCAGGGCGACGGCTGCGGCGCCGCCTCCGACGACGGCGATGGCGGTGGGGGTGGGAGTGGGGGTGGGGGTGGTGACGTCCATGCTCGACCTCCGAGTTCTCCGGGTGGGATCGCCGTCGACTCTCGTCGGACGCGCCGGAGAGCCCCATCCCCCGCCTGCGGGTGATCGGACAGGGCCGACCCCCTCATCCGAGGGGTTGGTGCCGCGCACGGGACCGTGCAAGCTGAGCGGGGCCGGCAAGGGGGGAGAGGCGCACATGAACGATCCACGCCGAGGGGTGCTCGCCGGGGCCGAACGGGCCGCGAGCGTCGTCGAGTTGTTCGAGCGGGTGTCGGCCGGGCTGCGCCGCCTCGTGCCGTTCGACTCGGCCGTGTGGCGGGCCACGGACCCGGAGACGGGCCTGATCACGGCGCCGATGCTGGTGGAGAACCTCGGCTGGGGCGAGGGCTGCGCCGCGTACTGGGAGAACGAGCTCCTGGAGGAGACCGTCCTGCCGTACCGCGAGCTGGCCCGCGCGGCCGTCCCGGCGGCCGGGCTGCGCGATGCCACCGGCGACCTGCCTGCCCGCAGCAGCCGCTACCGGCGCCTCCTGCGCGGGTGGGGCGTGCACGACGAACTGCGGGCCGTGCTGCGGATCGGCGACCGGCCGTGGGGCCTGATCAGCCTGTTCCGTCACGCGGAGGCGTTCCGTCCGGACGAGATCGCGCTGGTCGCCGACCAGTCCCGCCCGCTGGCGGCGCTGCTACGAGGGTTCGCCCGGCCGCCCGCTCCCGTACGCCGGGCCGATGTGCCCGCGCCCGGCCTGATCCTCTTCGACGGGACCGGCGAGGCGGTGTCGATCAACGAGGAGGCGCGGCAGCACCTCGCGTCGCTCCCCACGGGCCCTTCCTTCCCCTCACCTCTGGCCGTACGACTGCCGATCTGGGTGATCGGCACGGCTCTCCAGGCGCGGGCGGTCGCCGAGGGCCGTGACCACGGCGACGCGCGCGTGCGCATCCGGACCACGGAGGGGCGCTGGCTGGTCTGCCACGCGTCGTGCCTCACGGGCCCCGGCGGGCGGCCGGGTCCTGTGGCCCTCGTCATCGAGCCCCCGGCCCCTGCCGACCTGGCGGTCCTGATCGCGGAGTCGTACGGGTTGTCCCCGCGCGAGCTGGAGGTCACCCAGCTCGTCGCGCGGGGGATGACGACCGCCGAGATCGGCGCGAGGCTGTTCATCACCCCGCACACGGTCCGCGACCACATCAAGACCCTCTTCGCCAAGGTCGGCGTCTCCAGCCGGGGCGAGCTGGTGTCCCGTCTCTTCACGGAGCACTACTGGCCGAAGGGGCACTCGGCGTGATGCTGTCCGGCCGCCTCCTCCTTCTCTGTGACTTCGGTGGGCCGGTGTCTTTGACGGTGGCCGGGGCCGCCCGGTTTTTTGCGGATTGTGGCGCCTCCGGGCCGGCAGTAAAGGGCGCTCCGCTGCGCTACGCGTCGGCTGCGCCGATTCCGCTCCGCTCCACCCTTGACTCCCGACCCTGCACCGCAAGTCTTCCTTGAGCCGGACGGCCAGGGGTGGGGGCTTCGGATTCCCTGGATGGGTCATCCGCTTTCGCTGCCGGGTGCGGGCCGGCCCAACGTAAGTCGACGTCACGGTCAGGGCTGCTGCCCCCGGCTAGGCCGCTCGGGTCATCCGCTCTCGTTGCCGGGTGCGGACCGGCTCAACGTGAGCCGACGTCACGGTCGCAGCTCGGCCGACTGCCCGGCTTCGCCG
>NZ_JBFBEE010000034.1:0-86626 GCF_040683555.1 Streptomyces sp. NPDC093510 | reverse complement strand
CTCGGCGCGGTGCGCGACGCGACCGTGCCGAGCAGCGCGCCGGAGCGCACGACCCGGGCCAGATCGGCGAACGACGCGTCGCCCCAGATGGGTCCTGCCCGGCGGTAGCGCGCGGGCGCGGGGTCGCCTTCGGCGTACCAGCCCACCCCGAACCCGTCGGCGTTGACGGTGCCGTAGCGCTGCATCCGGGGTGCCCACGACTGGCGGAACAGGCTGTGCGCGGGCGTCACGAGGAGGCTTCCCAGCGGCTGTGGCGGGCCGAGGAAAGCGAGGTGACGGCACATCAGGCGGGCCTCGGGTCGGACGTGTCGGCGGGCCCTGCGTCCCGTGCCGTGCGGAAGCCGGAGAAGATCTGCCGTCGCACCGGATGGTCCCAGTTGCGGAATGTGCCGCGGCAGGCCACCGCGTCGACGGAGAAGGCGCCGCCCCGCAGCACCTTGTAGTCGCCGCCGAAGAAGACGTCCGAGTACTCCCGGTAGGGGAAGGCGGAGAAGCCCGGGTAGGGCAGGAAGCCGCTGGACGTCCACTCCCACACGTCGCCGATCAACTGCCGTACGCCGAGCGGTGATTCACCCGCCGCGTAACTTCCGGCGGGGGCGGGCCGCAGATGCCGTTGCCCCAGGTTGGCCCGCTCGGGCGTGGGGTCCGCGTCGCCCCACGGGTAGCGCATCGACCGGTCGGTCACCGGATCGTGCCGGGCCGCCTTCTCCCACTCCACCTCGCTGGGCAGCCGGCGACCCGCCCAGCGCGCGTAGGCGTCCGCCTCGTACCAACTGACGTGCAGCACCGGCTCGTCGGCGGGCACCGGCTCGACCGTCCCGAAGTGCCGCCGCAGCCACTCGCCTCCCTCGCGCCGCCAGAACAGTGGCGCTCGAAGACCGTTCTGGCGGACCATCGCCCAGCCGGCCGGGTCCCACCAGGCCATCGTCTCGTAGCCGCCGTCCTCGATGAAACGCTGGTAGGCGGCGTTCGTCACCGGAGTCGTGTCGATGTGGAACGGCGGGACCAGTCGGCGGTGCGCCGGGCGTTCGTTGTCCAGGGCCCACGGTTCGGTGGAGGTGCCCATCGTGAACGGGCCGCCGGGCACGAGGACTTCGGCGGGCCCGGTGAAGGGCTCTCCGGCGGGCGGTGGCGGCGCGGTGAGGGCCGTCGGGCCCGACCGCAGCTGATGTGTGATCAGCATCGTCTCGTCGTGCTGCTGCTCGTGCTGCGCGATCATCCCGAACGCGAAGCCCGCGTCGGTGAGCGGGGTGCCGCGAAAAGGCGTCTTCTCCAACACGTCCAGCGCGCGGCCCCGCACCTCGGCCGCGTACCCGCGCGCCTCGGCGGGCGCCAGCAGCGGAAGGCTGCGGCGCTCGGCGCGGGGGTGCTCGAAGGCGTCGTACAGCGGGTCGATCTCGGGCCGCATGGGGTCACGGCCCGCGACCGCGCGCAGCAGCCACTGCTCTTCCTGGTTGCCGATGTGCGCGAGGTCCCAGACGAGAGGCGACATCAACGGCGAGTGCTGCGCGGTGAGCTGGTCGTCCTCCACGCAGCTGGTGAGGAGGTTCGTGCGGTCCCTGGCGGCCAGGAGCGCGGCGAGCGCGCGCTCCCGCAGGGCTTCGGGGTCGGCGGTGGGGCCTGTCATCGGCGGGAGTCCTTCCCGGGTGTGTCATGGGGTCGGCGGCCGTCGCGCAGGCCGTCCAGCAGGTCGTCGGCCGGGCAGCGGCCCCGCGCGACGTACTGCGCGGCGTACGTCGCGACGGCGTCCCGCACGGCCGCGGGCGCGCCGAGGCGGGGCAGTGCGTCGAGGGCGGTGGCGAAGCAGACGACGGCGGCCTCGCGGAGTTCGGGGTCGGCAGGGCCGTGGCGCGCCGCGTCCAGCCAGAGCGGATTGTGCGGGGCGGCGGGCGAGCCCTGCGGCCCGTACCGCTCGGCCAGCGGCTTCACGGCGCGGTAGGCGGTCTCGGCCGCCTCCGGGTCGTCGAAGAGCGCGCTCGTCACGGCGAGCGGCACGATCCAGCCGTCCTCGCCGGGCTGCGCGTCGACCATCCGCAGCTCCAGGTGGCCGCGCGGGCGGACCGGCGGGAACAGCGTGGTCAGGTGGTAGACGAGATCCTCGCGGGTGGGTCTGCGCGGTGCGCCGCTGCGGGCCCAGGCACGGAAGCTCATCCCCTCAGGGACGCTCCAGGGGCCCTCACCCGGCTCTCGCGTCACACACATGACCGGCGCGTCCAGGGCGTGCCGGGTCCAGGCCTCGCGCGGCTCGCCGTCGAGCGGGGGCGCGCCGGATCGGCCGGGCTCGATGCCCGCCCACACGGCCTGCCGCGTCGAACGCCAGCCGGTGGGGCGGCCGTCCTGCAGCGGCGAGTTGGCGAACGCGGCGACCAGGACGGGACCGAGCAGGTGGGCCAGGCGCCAGCGTCGCGCGTAGCCGAGCGGGCCGGGCTCCTCGTAGCCGGCGTCGAGGCAGATCTGCACGGACGCCGTGGAGCACATCATGCGGCGCCCGGCCGGGCCCCCGCGGTCCAGGCAGGACTCCAGCGCGTCGTAGCGGGGTTCGCGCAAAATCCGCGACGGCGGCCGCCACGGGTCGGCGCCGACTCCGCTGAGGGTGAGGCGATGGGGGCGTAACGCGTCGTGTACGACGGCGAGATCGGCCTGCATGGCCGAGATGCACTCCGTCAGCGAGGCGGCGGGCAGCGAGCTGAGCTCAAGCTGGCCGCCGGGTTCGACGGTGACGGACGAGTGCAGGGGCAGGGCCCGCAGTGCGGCGTAGGCCGCTTCGAGGCGGGCGACGGGCACGGGCAGGTGGGGCAGGCCCGGTTCGTGGACGAGCCATTCCAGCTCGACGCCGATGGTGCGAGGTGGGCCGGTCTTGAAGCAGATGCCGCGGACCAGCGCTTCCACCTCGGCTTCCGACACCGTGTCACGCGCCTTCGTGTGGCGCTGTGCGCGGTGCTTCGTACAGTCTCCCTCAAGCATGCGGGATCCTTCCGTCCGAGAGTGCCCGTCCCACCCAAAACCCTCAAGGGCGTTCGCACAAGAGTGCCCCCCAGGCCGTTCCCGCACCGGGATATTTCTGTTGCGCCGTCCGACGCACGCGGCTCACCATGCGTTCATGAACGACACGGGGGCGCGGGCATGAGCGCCCGGCTGCGCGGACAGGCGCAGGAGACCGAACGGATCGTCGCGGCGGGAGCGTACGTCACACCGGGCGGACGCGAGGTGGCCCTCGCCGACGCGGTGGCGGCGGCCCGGGCCGGCACACGCATGTTCGGACCGGAGCCGGTGGACGTGCCGCCCCACGCACCCGGCAGCACCTTCTTCGAGGTCACGGGGGAGAGCAGCCTGGAGGCGGCCCGCAGACTTACCGCCGCTGACGACTCCTCGGTGGCCGTGCTGAACTTCTCCTCGGCACGCAATCCGGGCGGCGGCTATCTGAACGGCGCCCAGGCACAGGAGGAAGCGCTGTGCCGTGCCTCCGCGCTCCACACCTGCCTGCTCGAAGTGCCCGCCTTCTACGCCCACCACCGCGCCGACCGCGACCCCTTCTACAGCGACCGCGTGATCCACTCGCCCGGAGTCCCCGTCTTCCGCGACGACCGCGGACGGCTGCTGGACGAGGCGTACACCGTCGGCTTCCTCACCTCCGCGGCGCCGAACGCCGGGGTGATCCGCCGCCGGGCACCCGAGCGCGCGGCCGGCATCCCGCACGCCCTGTCCGTCCGCGCCGAGCGCGTCCTGGAGACGGCCGCCGCGTGCGGATACCGCCGCCTGGTCCTCGGCGCCTGGGGCTGCGGGGTGTTCATGAACGACCCCGCGCAGGTCGCGGGCGCCTTCCGGGCCCTTCTCGGCGGAGGCGGCCGGTTCGAGGGCCGGTTCACGCACGTGGTGTTCGGCATTCTCGACCGCACGAAGGGCGCGGTGACACGCGGCGCCTTCGAGACGGAGTTCGCGCGGGCTCAGCGCCAGCCGTAACGCTCCTTCAGACGGAGCACGACGAGGTTGAACCGCATGCGGTCGAGCGCACACGCCTCACGGCGCATCCCGCGCTCGTGCACCCGCAACACCCGTTCGATGTCCACCCAGGAGTCACGCCCCTCGCGGTCCCACGGACCGCTGCCGATCGGCACCCTGCCCCGTTCGCCGTCGTGCCGCTTGCTCGACAACTGCACGGCGAGCAGCGTCCCCGAATCCTCGCGGGCGACCACGAGGACCGGCCGGTCCTTGCCGCGCCCGTCGTTCTCCTCGTACGGCACCCACGTCCAGACGATCTCACCCGGGTCGGGATCGCCGTCGCGGTCCGGCGCGTACTCCGTGTGGACCCGGCCCAGGGCGCGCGGATCGGCCTCGGCGGTCGCGGTGGCGCCCGAACGGCCGGGCGAGTCGGACAGGTGCGGGTCATCGGTGAAGGCAGTCACACGGATCACCGTAGAACCTGCCCGGACCAGCGCGCCGAGCGGGCCGCCGCGACACCGTCAGGAGGCGGGCGCCGCATCGGGGACCGGCGCCGGCCACTCCTCGTACCAGCGCCGGTCGGCCTCCAACTGCGCGGCCAGCGAGATCAGGAGCGGCTCGCTGCCCGCGGGCCCGAGCAGTTGCGCGCCGACCGGCAGGCCGCCCGGGGTGCGTCCCGCGGGCACGTTGACGCCCGGCCAGCCCAGCACGTTCCACGGCCATGCGTAGGGGCAGGCGGCGATCATCGCCCGGTCGGTCCGCCAGCCGCTCAGCGTGGCAAGCGTGCCGACGCGCGGCGGGGGAGCGGCCGTCGTCGGGGCGATCACCACGTCGTACGACGAGAAGACGGCGCCCACCCGGCGGTGCAGCGCGGTCTCGGCGCGGCGCGCGAGGCGCAGCGGGGCGCCGCCCAGCAGCCGCCCCATGCGGGCCGCCTCGCGCGTGCGCCGGTCGAGGAGGGCGACGTCCGGCACCTGCCGTGTCCACTCCGCGATGCCCGCCGTGGCACGCGGCACGAACGCGAGACCGATCTGCCCGTACCGGGGGTCGGCCTCCGCCACGTCGTGCCCGAGGGCGGCGAGACGGTCCGCGAGGGCCACCACCCGCTCCCGCACGACCGGATGCAGGTGCTTGGGCGTCGCCGTGAACGGCATGCGCAGCGACAGGGCGATCCGCAGCCGCCCCGGATCACGGGTCGCGGCCTCGGCGGCCCGCACGGCGGGCGGCCGGTGCAGATCGCCCTCGTGGCTGCCGCTCGCCGCGTCGAGGAGCAGCGCGGCGTCCGCGACGGTCCTGGCCAGCGGCCCGTTGACGGTGATGCCCTGGAACGCCTCGGGCCACGGCCACGTCGATATGCGTCCGCGCTGCGGTTTGATGCCGACCAGATGGGTCCAGGCCGCGGGTATCCGCACCGAGCCCGCGCCGTCCGAGCCCAGTGCCGCGGGGACGAGGCCCGCCGCGACCGCGGCCGCCGAGCCGCCCGACGAACCCCCGGGCGTATGAGCGGTGTTCCACGGATTGCGGGTGTCCCCGAAGCCGGGCCCCTCCGTGAAAGGCCACTGCCCGAGCTCACACGTGTTGGTCTTGCCGACGAGCACGGCCCCGGCCGCCCGGAGACGGCGTACGGCCTCCGAGTCCGCCGTCCTCGGTACGAAGTCGCCCCTGCACCCGAACGCGGTCGGCTCGCCCGCGATGTCCATGTCGTCCTTCACGGCCAGCGGCACCCCCAGCAGCGGCCGCCGCGAGGACGCGCCGCCCGCCGCCAGCTCCCGGTCGGCGGCGTCCGCCTCGGCGAGCGCGGCCTCCGCCCGCACCAGCTTGAAGGCGTTGAGCGCGGGCTGCGACGCCTCGATCCGCGCGAGCGTCCGCTCGGTCAGCACGCGCGAGGTCACCTCTCCCTCGGCCAGCGCACGGGCGGTGCGCGCCAGCCCCTCGGCGCGGTCGGCACGGTCGGCAGTCATGTGGGGGCACCTTCGCTCGACGACGGGTGCCCGAACGTTAACCGGCGAGTAGCCCAACACGGAATGAGCGGACGGCTGTTCCGCCGCCCGCCTCAGGCCCCCCGGAGCCCGTCTGCAAGGATGCCGGTGTCATGGTGCAGATACCGAAGCAGCAGCCCACGCAGCGCTCCGTGCCGACGAGCGCCGACGTCGCCCGCCTGGCCGGGGTCTCCCGCGCGACCGTCTCGTACGTCCTCAACAACACCAGTGCCGTCCGCATCAGCGAACCCACGCGCCGCCGCGTCCACGCCGCGGCCAGGGAGCTCGGATACGTCCCGCACGCCGCCGCCCGCAGCCTCCGCGCCGGACACAGCCGCATGGTCCTCATGCCCACGGCGGAGATCCCGATGGGCCCGCTCTTCAGCCGGTTCTTCAACGAACTGCAATGGGCGCTCAGCCGGTTCGACTACACCGTCGTGCAGTACGCGAGCCTCGGCCTGACCGGCGAGGACGCCGCCCGCGCCTGGGCGGAGCTGCGTCCCGTGGCCGTCCTCGCGCCCGATGCCTCCGCGCTCAACCCGCGCGGTGTGACGGTCCTCAAGCGGTCCGGCGCCAAAGCCGTCTTCACGCTCGGACCCCACCGCGTCGAGGGCGCGCACGCCTTGCTCATGGACGGCCGCAGGGTCGGCGAGGCCGCGGCCCTGCACTTCCTCGCCCGCGGGCGGCGCCGCATCGGCGTCGTCGTCCCCGAGGAAGAGGGCCTGGAACACTTCACACAGCCCCGCATCGAAGGGGTCCGCCAGGCGGTGGAGAGCGCGCGCACCACCGACGTGTCGGTCACCGAGCTGCCCCTCGCGTACGACGAGGAGTCCGCGGCCCGACTCGCGGCACGCTGGCGCACGCTGGGGATCGACGCCGTCTTCGCCTACAACGACGAGTACGCGATGCTCCTGATGCGCGCCCTCCAGGACGAAGGCATCACCGTCCCGGACGAGACCGCCGTGCTCGGCTCCGACGACCTGATGCTCGGCAGGCTGCTGCGGCCCCGGCTCAGCACCGTCCGCATCGAGTTGCCCTCGGGCCGCGACCTCGCCGAGTTCGTCGACCGAGTGGTGCGCGACCCGGGCGCGGAACCCGAGGTGCACGACGTGCTCGGGGCAGACGTCGTGCACCGCGAGTCCAGCTGACGGCTACCGCCCGTACCGCCTACTCGTCACAGCTCACTGCCCCTGCTGCTTGCCCTGCTCCTCGGCGACCTGTCGGCGCACCTCGTCCATGTCCAGGTTCCTGGCCTGGCCGATGACGTCCGTCAGGGCGGCCTCGGGCAGCGCGCCGGGCTGGGCGAACACCGCCACCTGGTCGCGGACGATCATCAGCGTCGGAATGGACTGGATGTCGAAGGCCTGGGCCAGCTCGGGCTGGGCCTCCGTGTCGACCTTGGCGAAGACCAGGTCGGGATTGGCCTCGGCGGCCTTCTCGTAGACAGGGGCGAACTGCTTGCACGGCCCGCACCAGTCAGCCCAGAAATCGATCAGAACGAATCCGTTGTCCGTGACCGTCTGGTCGAAGTTGTCCTTGGTGAGCTCCACTGTCGCGCTGCTCATGGTGTTTCCCTACTTCCTGCTGTCGGGCGCAGCCGCTGTGCACAACGGCCGATGGTGCGAACGTATTCCGCCTGCCGCACGCGCGGACGGTGCCGTGCGTGCATGGGCGTGTTCCGCGCGCGTACCCGTGTGGCCACGGCGCACACCTGCCGACAGACTGTCCTCATGACGGATGCCATCACGTACGACGTAGTAGTCATCGGTGCAGGTCCCGTGGGGGAGAACGTGGCGGACCGGGTTCGCGCCGCCGGTCTCGGCGCCGCGATCGTGGAGAGCGAACTGGTCGGGGGCGAATGCTCCTACTGGGCGTGCATGCCCAGCAAGGCCCTGCTGCGCCCCGTGATCGCCCGCGCCGACGCCCGTCGCGTCCCCGGCCTGCGCCAGGCCGCGCAGGGCCCCCTGGACGTACCCGCGGTCCTCGCGCACCGCGACGACTACACCTCGCACTGGAAGGACGACGGCCAGGTCGGCTGGCTGAACGGCATCGGCGTCGACCTCTACCGCGGCCACGGCCGCATCGCGGGTCCCCGCGAGGTCACGGTCACCGGCACGGACGGCACGCAGCACAGGCTCCGGGCCCGTCATGCCGTGGCCGTCTGCACCGGCACCCGCGCGGCCCTGCCGGACCTCGCCGACATCAAGTCGGTCAAACCCTGGACCAGCCGTGAGGCCACCGCCGCCGACCACGTGCCCGGCCGCCTCCTGGTGGTGGGCGGCGGCGTCGTCGCCGTGGAGATGGCCACCGCCTGGCAGGCGCTCGGATCGAAGGTGACGGTGCTGGTGCGGGGCGGCGGGCTGCTGCCCCGCATGGAGCCGTTCGCGGGCGAGCTGGTCCAGGAGGCCCTCACGGAGGCGGGCGCCGAGGTCCGCTCCGGCGTCTCCGTCACCGCGGTGAAGCGCGAGAACGGCACGGTGACGGCGACCCTGGACGACGGCTCGACGCTCCAGGCGGACGAGATCCTCTTCGCCACGGGCCGCGCCCCGCGCACGGACGACATCGGCCTGGAGACCGTCGGTCTGGAGCCCGGGTCGTGGCTGCCGGTCGACGAGAGCCTGCGCGTCGAGGGCAGCGACTGGCTGTACGCGGTCGGCGACGCGAACCACCGCGCGCTCCTCACCCACCAGGGCAAGTACCAGGCCCGTATCGCGGGCGCCGCCATCGCCGCCCGCGCCCAAGGGGTCCCGCTCCTGGAGACCGACCGCTGGGGCGCCCACTCCGCCACCGCCGACCACGCCGCCGTCCCACAGGTCGTCTTCACCGACCCCGAGGCCGCATCGGCGGGCCTGACCCTCGCGGAGGCGGAAGCCGCGGGCCACCGCGTCCGCGCCGTCGACTACGACATGTCCGGCGTCGCGGGCGCCGGCCTCTACGCCGACGGCTACCGCGGCCGCGCCCGCATGATCGTCGACCTCGACCGCGAGGTCCTCCTCGGCGTCACCTTCGTCGGCCCCGGCGTCGGCGAACTCATCCACTCGGCGACGATGGCGGTGGCCGGCGAGATCCCCCTGAACCGCCTGTGGCACGCGGTACCCGCGTACCCGACGATCAGCGAGGTGTGGCTGCGCCTGCTGGAGACGTACCGGGGCTGAGAGCCTGAGCCGGGCGGTTCGCGGCGGCCAGAGGGAGGGTCTTGCTGTGGGCGGCCGCCGTCTGCGGTCCGACAGCACCGGCCGCCAAGCCCGGTATCGGATCGCCCCTGTCCCTGACGGGGATCCGGTTGGAGAACACGGGCAAGGCCCCGTGCAAGGACTCTCCCGGCAACAGTGCGGTGCTGGTCGACACGGATGGCCAGCGCTTCGACGCCGAGCTCGTCGCCGAGACCCGGGCCGGTCCGTCCTTTCCCGGGTCGGTGTCCATCTCGCCCGACGACTCCGCTCTGGGATTCAGCCCCGTCGGCGAGTGGTCCCTGACGGAGTCACCGGACGCGGAGGGCTGAGCGAAGGGGGCCGGGCGGATGCCACCCGGCCCCCTTCACCCCTCAGGCGCTCACATAGACGTCCTCCACATACCGTCCCTCGGCCACCAGCTCCCGCCACCACGCCTCCGCCTCCGAGGCGTCGCCTCCGGCGTGCTTCATCCGCACCTGCTGGAAGGCCTCGCGGACGCCCGGCGCCATGCGGGCCCCGTCGCCGCAGACGTACACCCGCGCCCCGGACCCGAGGAGGTGCCAGATCTCCTCGGCCTCGGCCGCGATCCGGTGCTGGACGAAGAGGAGTTCACCTTCGGGGGCCCGCGAGTACGTCGGACGCATCGACACCGCTCCCGCGCGCTCCGCGGCCTCCAGCTCCGCCCGGTGCAGATAGTCGACGTCGGGGTGGTCGCAGCCGAAGTAGCACAAGGCCGGGGCGAGGTGGGAGCCGCCCCGCAGGAGTTTCAGGCGGTCGGCGATCGCTCCGCGGAACGGGGCGAGGCCCGTGCCCGCGCCGATCATGATGACCGGCGTCGTCGCGTCGGCGGGGACGCGGAAAGCGTCGCGGCAGGGCTGCACGCGTGCGTGGACGACGTCGCCGGGCCGCACACCGTGGAGGTACGCGGAACCGGTGCCGCGGAACGTTCCGCGGCCGGAGCGGTCCGGCGCCGACAGGAGCGAGACCATCAGGTCGGCGTGGCCCGGCGCTGCGGCGGGCGAGGACGAGATCGAGTAGTGGCGGGGGCGCATCGCGGGCAGCAGTTCGAGCAGGACGGGCCAGGGGAGTCGGCCGCGCAGTGCCGGGTGGTCCTCGACCAGGTCGAGGAGGCTTCCCTGCCGCGCGGCCAACAGCGCCGGGTCCACCGCCAGTTGCGCGAGAGCGGCACGCTCGGGCGGGCACGGGTTGTGCTCGGCGAGCAGGGCGGCGTGCGCGGTGGTCGGGGCGTCGCCCAACTCGACGTGACGGCTGAGGAGTTCCCGGGCGCTGACGGGGCGGTCCAGCGGCAGGGTCGAGCGGCCCGGCCGGTGCGCCCGGATGTCGAGGACCGCATCGAGGTCGACGCCGAACAGTGCCGCCGCGCGTTCCACCACCCGGGGGTCGTTGACCGGCAGTACGGACAGGTGGTCGGCGGTGCGGTAGGTGACGCCGTCGGGCAGCGCCACGCGCAGGAACCGCTTGGGGCGGGCGAGCGAGTGTGTGAGGTCGGCGAGGTCGGAGGTGTCCGTCACGGTCATCGGTACGGTGCCGTGCCGGGCGTCCAGCGCGTCCAGCGGCCCGCCGGAGACCTCCACGACGTCGTAGGCCCTGGCCGGAGGCGCCGTGTCGGCGGTGGCCCCGACGCTCTCGGGGTCCCCGTACCGGCGCAGCAGGGTGTGGCGCAGTGCCGAGGTGAAGCGGTGCACGGATCCGGCGAGGTCCCCGGAGGCATCCGCCTCGGCGCGCTCCAGGAGGCGGGTCGCGCCCGAGGCCGCGAGGCCGTCGTCGATGAGGGTGGGCACCTGCTGGTAGGTCGCCGCCCAGTTGCGGTCGCCGACACCGAGGACCGCGTACCGCACGCCGTCGGCGGCGTCCGGCGCGGCACGGGTCAGCCAGGAGACGAACGCGCCCGCGTCATCGGTGGGCCGGCCGTTGTAGGAGGCGGCGACGATCACCACGGGGGAGTCGGCGGGCAGTGCGCCCGCGGCCTCGTCGAGCGGGGCGACGCGCACGTCGAAGCCGAGGTCGGCGGCGAGCTCGCCGAGCTGCTCGGCGTATCCGCGGCAGGTACCGAAGTTGGAGCCGTGCAGCAGTGTCAGGGCGGTGCCCGGCACGGCCCGGGTGGGCAGGCCGTCCTCCGCCCGGTCGGTGGCCCTCTCCACGGCTCCCGAACCGAGACCGAGACCGAGACCGAGACCGGGACCGGGACCGAGATCGGCACCGGCACCGGGACCGGCGCGGCGCTCACGGTCCTCCGGCGTACGCGCGGCCAGCGTCATCGTGAAGCCGTCGGGCTTGAGGGTGAGGGTTTCCTTGACCTTCAGGCGGTAGTCGGCGCGGTCGAGGAACCGGTAGCGGTGCACGAGCATGCCGAGCAGCATCGTCGCCTCGTGCAGCGCGAACTGCCGCCCGATGCAGGCGCGTTCACCCGTCCCGAACGGCTTGTACGCGTGCGGGGAACGGGCCGCCTCGGTCCCGGGGGCGAAGCGGTCGGGGTCGAACTCCTCGACGTTGTCGCCCCAGACCGGGTCCCTGTGCAGCATCGGGGTGAGCACCACCAGATACTGACCCGCCTCGATCGGATGGCGTCCGCCGATGACGGTGTCGACCCGGGCCCGGCGCTGGAACGCGGGCGCGGTGGGCCACAGCCGCAGCGCTTCGTTGAGCACCTGGCGTACGTAGCGCAGCTTGCCCATGTCCTCGTACGTCGGCTCGGGATCAGGCTCGTCGCCCCACAGGGCGTCCACTTCGGCCTGCGCGAGGTGCAGGACCGCGGGGTTCTTCATCAGGTGATGGAGGGCGAACGCGAGCGTGCCCGAGGTCGTCTCGTGGCCGGCGATGAGGAACGTGATGACCTGGTTGCGGATGTTCGCCTCGTCCAGGGTCTCCCCGCTGTCGGGGTGCGGGGAGTTGAGCATCAGTCCGAGCAGGTCGTCGGCGGAGGTGTCGCCCGACGCCTTGCGGGTCTCGATGACCTCGTCCACGACCCGGGCCAGGAAGGCGGCATCGGCCTCGAACGCCGCGTCGTCGGCGGCGTAGTCGCCCGAGGGGTCCCGCGCCAGCTTCGCCTGACTGTGCGCCAGGCCCCGGACGAGCGCCGCCACGAAGGGGTGCGGATCGGTGCGGCCGAACGACTCGAAGTCATAGCCGAAGCCGGACAGGCCGATGGTGTCCAGCGTCATCCTGGTCATGTCCTCCGACACCTCCACCGGCGCGGACTCGGCCGCGCCCGGCGCGAACCGGCCGTCCCAGGAGGCGATGAGGCGCCGGGCCACGCGCAGCATGTGCGGGTGGTACGTCCGCATCGAGTTCATGGCGAAGGCGGGGAGCAGGATGTCGTGGGCCTTGGCCCAGTTGGGTTCCTCGTCGTACGCCGTGAACAGGCCGTCACCGGCGATGCCGCGGACGTTCTGCAGGGCAGGACCGACCCCCTTGGAGAACCGTGTCTCGTCGGACAGTTCCTCGACCAGCTCCAGGGAGCTGACCCAGACGGTCTCGCGGCCGTGGTACCGGCGGACGTAGAGAGGGCCGTGCCGCCGCGCGAGCTCCACGGACTGCTGGACCGGGGTGCTGGTCGCCCCGGCCGCCGTCACATCGACGGTGGGCAGCACGAGGTCCGGGTAGTCCCGGAGACCGCAGACCTCGACGGGGTGTTCTTCGCTCATCGGGCAGTGCCTCTTCCCATGGACGCAGGGGAGTTGAGCGCCCGGAACGCGGGGCGCCGCATCCACCGTGGCCTCCCCCGGGCGGCGGCCCAGCGCGAGAACTACATAATCTTGTAGGGGTCTTTTCCGCGCTGTCGCTTGCGCGGCGCGCGACAAAGTGCGAAGTGGCGGACGTGAGTGATGTGAACAAACCTGGCGATGCGCAGATGAACACGGACAAGAAGCGGGTGGCGGGCAAGGAGGCGGACGCGGCCGTCTGGCGCGGCCGGTTCCTCACCCTGCTCGACCGTTCCCCCGTGCCGACCGCCATCGCCAGCACGGGCGGGCTCGTCTCCGTGGCCAACCCCGCCTTCGCGACGGCCCTGGGCCTCCAGCCGGGCCGGGTGGCGAACCGGCTCCTGCTCGACCTGCTCACCCCGACCAACAGACAGCAGCTCCGCAAGCTCGACGAGGCCATGCGCTCCGGCCGGAGGTCCCGCTACCCGGTCGAGGTGAGCTGGACGGCACGGGGCACGGCCCGCCACGGACAGGTCACCGTCGAACCGGTCACCGACCCGCTGGAGGACACCCCGCCCCTGCTGGTGACGCTGCGCCTCGCCGAGGAGCGGACGGAGGCACCGGAGCCCGGAGCGGCGGCCCGTGACGACAGCGGCGGGGAGGATGATCTCGCCCACCCGGCGCTGAGCGCACAGGAGGCCCGCATCCTGCGCCTGGTCGCGGGCGGCGCCACGACATCGGTGGTGGCACGCGCGGTCGGGATCGGCGTCGACGGCGTCAACTACCACCTGACACGGCTCTGCCGCAGGCTGCGGGTCCCCAACCGGACGGCGCTGGTGGCCCGGGCGTACGTACTCGGACTCCTGGACGCGGAGGCGTGGCCGCCGAAGGTGGCGGGCCCTGCCGGACGCCTCGGCGGCACCGGCGGGGACGGGCCCTGAGCGCCGCCGTGACGGGTTCCTGACAGGCCCGAGTACTCTTGCCGCGTGACGATCCGCGGAGCGGTCGACGTGAGTGTCGACGCGATGATCGAGGACCTCAGGACCCTTGTCGAAGTCGAATCGCCGTCGCGCGACCTCGCCGCCTTGACGGAGTCGGCGAAAACCGTCGCCGCGGTCATCGAGCGCCGGCTCGGCGGGCGGGCCGCCCTCCTCGCGAGTGACGCGGGCCCGCACGTCCACTGGTCGGCCGGCGGCGACCCCCGCGTGCTCATCCTCGGCCACCACGACACGGTCTTCCCGCTCGGCACCCTCGGACGCCGCCCGTTCAAGGTCGAGAACGGACACGCGACCGGCCCCGGGGTCTTCGACATGCTGGGCGGTCTGGTGCAGGCCGTGCACGGACTCGCGGCGCTCGACGACCGGTCCGGCGTCGAGATCCTGGTGACCGCCGACGAAGAGGTCGGCTCCGGCTCCTCCCGCGCCCTCATCGAGGAACGAGCCCGCGCCTGCGGAGCGGTCCTCGTGTTCGAGGGCGCAGCCGACGGCGGCGCGCTGAAGACGGGCCGCAAGGGCTGCGGCCCGTTCGAAGTCTCCGTCACGGGCCGCGCGTCGCACGCGGGCCTCGAACCCGAGGCCGGGATCAACGCACTGGTCGAAGCGGCACACCAGGTCCTGGACATCGCGGCGCTCGGCCGCCCCGGCATCGGCACGACCGTCACCCCGACCGTCGCGTCCGCGGGCACCCTCGACAACGTCGTGCCCGCGCAGGCCACCGTCGTCGTCGACGTCCGGGTCGAGTCGCCGGAGGAGAAGGAACGCGTCGAATCCGCGTTCGCCGCCCTGACGCCGCATCTCGAAGGCGCCGAGATCACGGTCCGGGGTTCCGTGGGCCGTCCTCCCATGCCCGAGTCGGCGGCGGCCGGGCTCTTCGCGATGGCGCAGCGCCTGCTCCCCGGCGTCGAGGCCAAGGCGGTCGGCGGCGGGAGCGACGGCAACTTCACGGCCGCGATCGGCGTGCCGACGCTCGACGGCCTCGGCGCGGTCGGGGGCGGCGCACACGCCGACCACGAGTACGTGGTGGTCGACGCGATGCCCGAGCGGGCGCACCTCGTCACCGGCTTGGTGCGCGCCATCCGCGACGCCGCCGCGCAGCGCTGATTCGGGCCCCTCTCTCACGCCTTCCGCGCCGCCGGGCCGGGGGCTCCCCGGAACCGGTGGCGCGGCGGCCGGGCGCGCCGGTTAGTCTGGGAAGAGCGGTGATCTTCCCCGGCCCGGTCCGGGGACGCCGCGCGGCGGTGGGGCTCGCCGTACCCGAACCGCGGCGACAGCACGCCGCCAACGGTCCCTACTTGCGAACGAGTGCGCCCGCGCATGGGCGACGGCGAGTAGGAGGAATGGTGACGCGTCACGAGTGGAAGGTCGTCGCCGTGGTGGCCGCCGGTGGCGGCATCGGCGCGGTGGCCCGGTACGCGGCGTCCCTGTGGTGGCCGACCGCCCCTGACGGATTTCCCTGGACAACCCTCCTGGTGAACGCCGCGGGGTGCGCGGCGATCGGCGTCCTCATGGTGCTGGTCACGGAGGCGTGGACCGTTCAGCCCCTGGTGCGGCCCTTCCTCGGCACGGGCGTCCTCGGCGGCTTCACCACGTTCTCCACGTACGCGGTCGACATCGAGCGCCTGATGAGCGTCGGCCACGCCCGCATGGGCCTCGCCTGTCTCGCCCTGACCCTGGTCGTGGCGCTCGCGGCCGTGGGGAGCGCGACGTGGGCGACGCGCCGCGCGGTGGCACGTCGCGTGGCGGCACGTCGTGCGGTGCGGGGGAGGCGGGCATGACCTGGCTGCTCGTCCTCGTCGGCGGGATGGTCGGTGCCCCCCTGCGCTATCTGACCGACCGCGCCGTGCAGGCCAGGCACGGCACCGCCTTCCCGTGGGGCACCTTCACCGTCAACGTAGCGGGCTGCCTGATCCTCGGGCTTCTCACCGGCGCGGTCACGGCGGGCGCCGCGTCGTCACACGCCCAGCTCCTCCTCGGCACCGGCCTGTGCGGGGCACTGACGACGTACTCGACCTTCTCGTACGAGACACTGCGGCTCGCCGAGGGCGGAGCGCGGTTCCAGGCGGCGGCCAACGCGCTGGGGAGCGTCGTCGCGGGCCTCGGCGCGGCCTTCGTGGGAGTGGCCGGCGCCGAGGCCCTGTGGGGGTGAGCCTCCGCCTGGCGTGGTGGATGGGCGGGGCGGCTCGCGGGGCGACCTCAGCGCTTGAGCGCCGACTCAACCTCGGCCGCCCACTTCCAGGGCGCCGCCGCGCCGCCGGGCACGGAGTCGACGTACTCCCAGCCGGCTAGTTCGTGAGCTCGTAGCGGAGCAGTACGACGCCGTTGCCGAACGTGCGCGTCATGGTGAGCCGGAGGTCGGCCGTGACGTCCGACGCCTGGAACATGGCTTTGCCCCGGCCGATCACGACCGGGTGGACGTAGACGTGGATCTCGTCGATCAGCCCCAGGCGCAGGAAGGAGGCGGCGAGATCGGCCCCGCCGACGGCGAGGTCCCCGCCCGCCGTCTCCTTGAGCGCCCGGATCTCCGCCGGCACCACGTCGCGCAGGATCGTGGTGTTCCAGCCGGCCCGCTCCAGCGTCCGTGAGAACACGTACTTGGTCATGTCGCGCCAGATGCGGGCGAACTCCCGCACCGGCTCGGTGGCAGCCGGGTCCGCGTCGGCGGCAGGCCAGTACTCGGCCATGAGCTCCCAGCTGACCCGGCCGTCCAGGAACGCGCCCATGGCCGCCGCCTGTTCATTGAAGTGACGGTGCAGCTCGTCGTCGACCAGATGCCAGTCGAGCTCGCGACGGGGCCCCTCCATGAAGCCGTCCAGGGACATCGACATCGCCCAGATGATCTTTCGCATCGCGGTCCTCGCCGTCGTCGTGATCGCTGCCGTGCCCGGCCTCGCCCGCGACGATACGGCGGCCCTGCCCGGAGCCGGGCGGGGCGCGTCGACGGCGCGGGGGATGGGCCGGCCCCACAGCCGCGTGAAGCCGGCCTCACATCTGCGCGAAGTCCCCGTTCAGCGCGGCGGCCATGCGCAGATGGGGCGCCGCGTCGTCCGGGCGGTTCTGCCGCTCCAGTGTGCGGCCCAGCATGAGCCGGGCGTAGCTCTCGACCGGGTCGAGTTCGAGAACCTTGCGCAACTCTGCCTCCGCACGCACCAGTTGCGCCGAGTGGTAGTAGGCGCGGGCGAGCAGCAGACGCGGGGCGACCTGCTCGGGCACCTCGTCGGCCAGGGCGTCGAGGACGCGCGCGGCCGTCGCGTACTCCTTGGCGTCAAAGAACAGCCGCGCACGCTCCCAGCGCTCCGCCGCCGTCCCGTGGTCGTAATAGGTCATGTCCACTGTCTGCCTCCTTCGGGGGCTGCAACGGCACGAGGTAGTTGAATATTCCACGACCCTGACCGTGCCCGAAGGCGGGTGCCACCCTGATGCGCCCTGCTCCACGGCACAGGCCCTAGGTTGGCGGCATGAGCAATCTTGATCGCGAGCCAGTCCCGTCCCCGTGCGGCGGCCGCGGGTTCGTCGTCGCGGAACCGGTACGGGAACTTCTCAGCCCTCGCCGGGTCAGGCTCGGCGAGTCCACCGAGGTCCGTCGTCTGCTGCCCAACCTCGGACGCCGCATGGTCGGCGCCTGGTGCTTCGTCGATCACTACGGCCCCGACGACATCGCCGACGAACCCGGCATGCAGGTACCGCCCCACCCGCACATGGGCCTGCAGACGGTCAGCTGGCTGCACGACGGGGAGGTGCTGCACCGCGACTCCACCGGCAGCCTCCAGGCGATCCGCCCCCGCGAGCTGGGCCTGATGACCTCGGGCCGGGCCATCTCCCACTCCGAGGAGAGCCCGAAGTCACACGCCCGCTTCCTGCACGGCGCGCAGCTGTGGGTGGCCCTGCCCGACAGCGACCGGCACACGGCCCCGCGCTTCGAGCACCACGCGGATCTGCCGCGGATCACCGCGCCGGGCCTGGACGCGACGCTCCTCCTGGGCACCCTGGACGGCGCGACCTCCCCCGGCACGACGTACACGCCGCTGGTCGGCGCGGACCTCACGCTCTCCCGCGGCGCGGACGCACGCCTCCCCCTGGAACCGGACTTCGAGTACGCCGTCCTCTCCATGTCCGGCGAGACTCACGTCGACGGAGTGCCCGTACTCCCCGGCTCGATGCTCTACCTGGGCTGCGGCCGCACTGAACTCCCGCTGCGCGCGGAGTCCGACGCGTCCCTGATGCTCCTGGGCGGAGAGCCGTTCGAGGAGGAGTTGGTCATGTGGTGGAACTTCGTGGGCCGCACGCACGAGGACATCGCGCGGGCCCGCGAGGACTGGATGGCCGGCGACCGCTTCGGCGTCGTGAAGGGATACGCGGGGGACCCACTCCCCGCCCCCGAACTGCCGAACGTGCCGCTGAAGCCGCGGGGTCGGGTGCGCTGAACTGGGGTTTTGCGTCTGGCGCAGGCGGGCGGGAGGTCTCTCGGGAGAGGTCGTGATCGCTCGCGGCGGGTGTGCCGGAAGGCCCTTGACTGTGTGCTGGTGTTGGCGGACAGGTACCGCCCATGCTTCGAGCGGTGGTAGCGGCATCGCTTCGCTTGCTGGCCGTCTGGTGCTGACTGGTAGAGGGGGGCTTGTCCACGACCCATGACGGCGCCGCGGGCTGGGCCCCGTTCATGCCCGACGAAGGGTGGTCTGCGGCCTTACGCGAGAAGGCTCGCTTATGGGTCACACCCAGACGGGCCGCAGCGTGCCTCCCGGGGGTGACGGAGGCACCAATGAATGCATATTCGTCCGGCCGACGGCCATTCTCGCGGCGAGCGGCGTGGACTTACGCTCGATGCCGTGGTTTTGGGGAATTGGGGCACTGAACAGCGTGGTGATCCGCGCGTACGGAGTACCAGCAGATTCTTCGTCTGCTGGTGGTACACGCCCACCATTGCCTCTGACCTGCGGCCAAGGCGGGAATCGTCTGCTGCTGGGCCGAGTTGGTCCGCGCCTGGTCCGGGTCTTGGGGCGTGGTTTGTGGCGCTGAGGTGCGACTCCTGCGGTACGACATAGCACAGGTAGGCGGAGCCGTCTTCTGACGTCCACGTGGTCCGAAACGATGTCGTTTGCGTAGGCGGATTCTTGTGGCCCCGGAGCGTTCGCGGGGTTGGAGTCACGCCGGTGACACCTGAGGTGCTTCTGGCGGCTTGGTCGGCAGGGCAGCGGGCGAATGTGGGGGCGGCGAGGGTGGCCTGTCGCTCCAAGCGTGATCGGACCATCCCGGCGCCGCCCTGGCCAGGTCAGTCCATCGCGTCGGGCGTCGTGAACCTGGACTTTGAACGCGCCGCTTGTTTGCGCGCGCTGTTGCGGTCGTCCTGTCACTCGGCCGCGTTGCGGTCAAGGCATGGAGATCTCCGAGCAGGTCGTCATCCCCGCCGATTCCGATCGCACCTGCCGCTTGGTCATCGACCGCAGCATGTCCGGCAGTGGCCTGACGCTCACCGAGGACGACACGCCACCGGCGCCACTGGGCGCCACCTACGCGGGCGAGGACCAGTTCATGAGGCCGACGGCTCCGTCCCGTTGGGGGGATCACCCCACCCCGTGGGTATGGGTGGCTCCTTGGGGGATCGGGGTGCGGGCTGTAGTGAGTAGAGGCGGCTCGGACTCTAGCGTCTGACGGTGTGACACATACACGCCTCAGAGCAGAGAAATCCCTCATCAGAACAGCCCGGCCGAACCGGTACGCGGTGGCTTTGGCCGCGGCATCGGCTGTGTTGGCGGTCGCCGTTCCCAGCGCGAACGCCTCGAACGTTTCTATCGCCCCGGCTGCGGTGCCCGGGCCCAGCGCGCCCGCCGGGTGCGACGTGGCGGCACGTGGAGCGCTCACGGCATCCCTGGACACCCTCGTCACCCGGCACGGGATCGCGGGTGCGGCAGCCGAGGTGGCCGACCCCGAGTGCGGCCGCTGGAAGGCCGCGCGGGGCGTCGCCGACCGGGACACCGGGCGCCCGATGAACGCCGACGACCGACTGCGCATCGGCAGTGTCACCAAGACGTTCACCGTGACGGTGGTGGTGCAACTGGCCGCCGAGGGCCGGATCGAGCTGGACGCTCCGGTCGAGCGGTATCTGCCGGGGCTGATCCGGGGCAACGGCTACGACGGGCGGAAGATCACCGTTCGGCAGCTGCTCCAGCACACCAGTGGCCTTCCCGACTACGTCGAGGCCATCGCCGACAGACCCGTGAACGATTGGCGCTACCGCCACTTCGAGCCGCGTGAGCTGATCGCGACCGCGCTCACGATGGAGCGCCCGGCCAAGAAGTGGCACTACGCGACCACCAACACCCTCGTCGCCGGGCTCATCGTCGAGAAGGTGAGCGGGCGCGGCATCGAGGCGGAGGTCTCGCGGCGGATCCTGGGGCCGCTTGGCCTGCGCGACACGTACTGGCCGGGCGATGCCACTCGCGTCCGGGGCGCGCACTCGCGCAGTTACTTCCCCGATCCGGGCGGCTCGGGCCGGCAGGTCGACGGTACCGAGTGGAACGTGACCTTCGGCGGTGCGGGCGGTGCCCTGGTCTCCAGCCCGGCCGATGTGAACCGGTTCTACCAGGGGCTGTTCGGCGGGAAGCTGGTGCCCGCCCGCTGGCTCGCCGAGATGAAGCGCACCGTGCCCGCCGACCCCGACCGGCTGTGGCTCGGCGCCCGCTACGGTCTTGGCCTGGTCTCGTCGCCACTGAAGTGCGGCGGCACGTGGTGGGGACACGGTGGGACCGTGCCCGGCGGACACCGCGCGCTCGGTGCGAGCGGGCCCGGCGGCCGCAGCATCGCCATCGCCCTCAACCAGGTCCCCGGCACCGACAAGGCCGAGGCCGACTTCCGCGCCGTCGTGGACGGCGCCTTCTGCCCCACCGACCGCACCCACCCGTTCCAGGAGAAGACCGCGTGACCATGCTCACCACCACCACCGTACGCCGCGCTTCGGCCGCGTGCCTCGCCCTCACCGCCGCCCTCACCGCGACTCCCGCCCTGGCCACGGCCACGAGCACGGCCGTGAGTACCAGCACGGCCACGACCACGACCACGGCCACGGCCACGGCCAAGAGCAGCACCGGGACCGGCCTCGACCGCTACTACAACCAGCGTCCGGGCTGGGGCAGTTGCGCCAAGGGCCCCGACGACGCGATGGGCCGCGACCTGGACAAGGCCGGTGTGCAGTGCGCCGACATACTCGTACCGCTGGACTACGCCGACCCCCGGGGCCGTACGATCACCGTCGCGATATCCCGGCTCAAGGCCACCGACACCCGCCACCGCATCGGCTCGATCCTGCTCAACAACGGCGGCCCTGGCGGTCCCGCCGTCCAGTCCCCGCCGGACGTGCGCGAAATGATGAAGAAGACCGGACCGCGCTACGACATCATCGGCTTCGACCCGCGCTTCGTGGGCCGCAGCACCCCACTGGACTGCCGCTGGCCCGTCGACACCGACATCCGCTCGGCCGGTCTCAGCCGGGCGAGTTTCGAGCGCCAGGTCGCCTTCAAGAAGGGCCTGGCCGACAAGTGCCGCGCCACCAGCGGCTCCGTCCTGCCGCACGTCAGCACCCGCAACACGGCCCGCGACATGGACGTCATCAGGGGCGCGCTCGGAGAACGCAAGATCTCCTACCTGGGCTACTCGTACGGCAGTTACCTCGGCACCGTCTACACCCAGATGTTTCCCGGCAAGTACGACCGCTTCGTCCTCGACGGGGCGATCGCCCCGGCCGACTACGGCCCCCGGCTGCTGAAGGGCTCCGAGCGCGAGAACGAGCGTGCTCTCTCCGACTGGGCCGCCTGGGCCGCGAAGCGCCACGCCACCTACGGCCTCGGCAGCACCCGCGCCTCAGTGCTCGCCACCCTCGACCGCATCGTCGCGGCGTCCGCGCGCGGCCCGCTGTCCGTCGGTACGGGCGCCAGTACCTTTCAACTCGACGACACCCAGGTGCCGTTCCTCTTCATCGCGGGGAACTCGGACGACACCCCCGAAGCGCGGGCCTCGTTCGCCGAGCAGGTCTCCGTACTTGCCAAGGCGGCGAAGGGACAGCCCACCGAACTGTCGCCCGAGTTCGCCGCCGCGCTGAAGTCCGCCCTGACCGGCGGGTCGCCGAACTCCGGCGTGCAGGCCACGATCATCTGCGGCGACAAGCCGGCCCCTCGCGACCCTGAAACGTACTGGAAGGACATCCAGCGCAGCCGTGCCGAGCACCCGATCATGGGCCCGGTGGCCAACAACATCAGCACCTGCGCCTTTCTGGATGCGCCCCGTGAGCAGCCCACCCAGGTGCGCCGCGACGCCAAGATGCTGATCGTCGCCGCCACCGGCGACCCCCGCACCACCTACCGCAGCAGCCTCGACCTGCACAAGCAGCTGCCGAGCTCCAGGCTGCTCACCCTCAGGGGCGCCAACCGACACGCCCTCTACGGGCTCTACGGCAACGACTGCGTGGACAACAAGGTCAACACCTACCTGGCCACGGGCAAGCTGCCGAAGAAGGACGAGACCTGCGTCAAGCAGGCCGACTAGCCAACCGGGCAGGCCAGAAGAAGGGCGCGGCTGGGCATCCTCCCCCGGCCGCGGCCCCTCGTCTGCGTCCTACCGGAACCCGCAGGCCGACACACTGGAGCGATGGAGCGTGGCCGTCCTCCACCGACGGCGCGTGCACGACGGAGACCAGGAGACGGCGGCCACGAGCATCTGCGTCACGGCGGATTGCCCCGCGTGCACGCTTCTCCGAACTACTGACCTTTCTCCGAACTACTGACCTTCAACTCGCGGTGTCGTAGCTACTGACAGGGCTTGATCCTCGCGGTACGCCGTTGTCATGAGGTATGCGCAGGGCGGCGGGCTGACGGATGAACGGCGAGAGTTCCGCGAGGGCCTGCGGCTGGTGGCAGCCGAGCAGTTCGCCGCTGGCGAGCCGAGCTCGGTGATCGCGAAGGATTTACGGGTCAGCGTCCGGTCGGTGCAACGCTGGCGTCGGGCCTGGTGCAAGGCCGGTGCGCGAGCCCTGCGCTCGGCCGGCTCGGCTTCGCCGCCGCGACTGAGCGAGGCACAGTTCGCCGTGTTGGAGGCCGAGTTGACCCGGGGGCCGATGGCGCATGGATGGCCGGATCAGCGGTGGACCCTGGCCCGGGTGAAGACCGTGATCGGCCGTCGGTTCCACAAGAGCTACACCGTCCAGGGCGTGCGGAAACTACTGATCCGCCATGGCTTCTCGTGCCAGGTTCCCGCCAGACGAGCCGTCGAGCGCGACGATGAGGCGATCACCGGCTGGGTGGAGGTCAGCAGGGATAGCTGAGTTTCGGGCACCCACAGGGTTGTGGTGCCGAGGATCCGGATGCGCCGGGTGGCGTGTTCGATGACGGCGAGGATGTACTGACGCTGGCCGGTCAAAGTCACCGTCTCGATGAAGTCGCAGGCCATCGGGGCGTTGGCCTGCGAGCGTAGGAAATCGGCCCAGGTGGTGGCGGCCCGGTCGGGCGCCGGATCTATGCCCTCGGAGGTGAGGATCTCCCAGACGGTGGAGGCGGCGACCTTGATGCCGAGCGTGGTGAGTTCGCCGTGCACCCTGCGATAGCCCTACGAGGGATTCTCATGGACCAGACGCAGGAGCAGTCTGCGGATCGAATGGACCGTGGGCAGTCGTCCGGGCTTCTTCGGTCGGCACGTGCGGGCGTGGTGCCATTTGATCAGGTCGCGGTGCCAGCGCAGCACGGTGTCGGGCCGGACCAGTAACCGGAGCCGTCGCAGAACCTGACGGGGGAGTGGTGCCAGCAGAGCGGCAGGGAACGCCCGGTCTTCCGCAGTGAGCTTGATCCGGTCTGCCCCGAGCTGCCGTTCCAGGGCGGTGAGTTGATGGACAGGGCGAGGATCTCGGCATGCTTGCAGCGGTCGCTTATTGGTAGCAGCCGCAGCGCGGCGAACATGTTGGTGACGGTCAGGTAGGCGAGACGAAGCAGCACGAGTGCTCATCCTGCCACACCACCCCGACCAGGCTCCTGAGCTGCATGGATGACATTCTCGGCAGGCGCACTGCTCTTGGCGCCGGGTAACAGACGCTCTCGCAACTCGGCTCTGGCAGCGATCACGGGGAGCCGTCACCCTCCGTGAAGGAATCGTTCGATTTCCGGATGTGAGCCGGGGTACGCCCGTCACAGGTTTTCCGGGTGATGGTCTTCTCAGCCGCGTCGGCGGTGACCTCGACGCGTTCGATGGTCTCGATCCGCTGAGGTGCCCGCCCGGCCAGCGGCAGCGACGTGGCCGGCCCCGCAAGGTGCCGTTGCCGCCCCGCTCCCGCACCACCTTCAACAGGCGTGCAACTGCGTCATCCTCAGCCCGGTAAACGTCTCCACCCACACGCGTTCAGCCCTCAACACGCCAGCCATGCAACGGAGATGCCCTGCCCGCAGCCTCGTGTAACACGCTATAGCAGGCTCCTTGTCTGTCGGAGTCTCTGAGGTCTAGCCTGCTGAGACCGAGGTTGGGAGTTCCCATGCCCGAGGAGACGCGAATCGCGGCGCGCGCTCGAGGGAAGCGCGGTGATCTCGTCGCGGCTCTGAGCCTCACGTTGCCGGGGGCCTTCGAGGATGTCACCCAGGCCGTGTCCGCGGGCGGTCCGCTGCGGGCGACCGTGACCAACAACGGACTGTCGACGGCACTCTCCGGGTTCGTCGCTGCTGAGATCGTGGTCTTTCCGCTCCGGAGCGGCGCCGTCTATGTCTGGGACAGTGGTGTCTTCGGGTTCTTCTGGCGACGGGGACGGCGCGGCGAGCTGCTGGGTCCCGGCACCGTGGTGCGATCGCAGCTCTCGGGTCCCTCACGGTTTCCGGAGTCCCTCATCGACACCTCCGCCGTCGGTGCCCCCAGCCGGTCGGTCGGCCGCTCGTACACCCCTCTGCCGCCGGTGGCCCTGCGTCGGTCCGTGGACATCGACGTCACCACCCCTGCCGTTCCGGCCAGTTCGGGTTCCCAGAGCGGGATTTGGTCCTGGTGTTTCGTCCTGCGCAGCTTCGACGTCATGCACGACCCGCGCGCGGACATCACGCTGCCGACACCGCAACAGCCCCCGCACCACGTCAAACTCGTCTGCCTGCACGACTGCGCGGGCTGAGTGCTCGGAGCTGCCCATGCCAGGAATCCCTAGCCATCTCCTCATCGCCGACCTGGCGACCGAATCGCTGGCCGATGCCGGTCAACAGCAGTTGCGCCGGATCATCGTCGACCACCCCGAGGTCTACCATCTCGGCGCGATCGGCCCCGACCTGTGCTTCTTCGCCCCTGACTTCGGGGATGCGTCCCTGGAGCTGGTCCGCATCGTGGCTACCCTCTACGACGAGATCGTCGGACCGATCGTCGATCTGTACGAGAAGTACGTCCGGCCGATCGTCGACCTGGTGGAGAGCATCGAAGAAGGTGTGGAGCAGGTTCTGGACGAGGCCACATGTGGCCTCGTCGGGCAACTCGATGCCGAGAGAGAGCAGGTCAGCGCTCGGGTCAAAGCCATCGCGCAGCAGGGACTGGGAGCGATGCTCGTCAAGGCGGTCAATGTCTTCGACCTCATGACTCCGCCCATTCAAGAGGGCGACCGGGTCGAGAACTGGTTCTGGTTCGACACGCTTCACAACCGCCGCACCGCAGCGATGCTGCAGGAGATGTGGTCGCGGGCCGAGTCCGATGCGCAGCGCGCCTACGTACTCGGCTACGCCTCTCACTACGCTGGCGACTTCTTCGGCCACCAGTTCGTCAACACGGTCGTGGGCAGCCCGGCTCGCGCACGTCTCCAGCGTCACCATTTCGCCGAAAACATGATCGACACTCACCTGTACGACCAGCTCCTGGGCGAGGAAGTTTCCGGTGCCAAGGTCCATCTGCGCCTCCCTCACGGGCAGGACGTCGAGGACGAACCGTCGCTGCTCGCCCTCATCGACCGGGTAAACGACATTCCGGACGACATGCGCGAGATCTTCGAGCTGATCGCCGACTCTAAGCGTGCAGCCTTCGCCGCGCCGATCCCGCACCCCCGGCGGATAAGCAGCGAGTTCTTGGCTGAGCAGGAGCTCAACACCGCCTTCTGGCTGTTGCTGGCTTCCATGCGCGCCTCCACGTCGACGTTCATCCCTCCGCCCGAGCCGCCGTCGGCGACGGAGTCGTTTGAGGAGGCCTTGGACGCGATCCAGGAGTTCTTGGACACACTCTCGAACCCACCACAGCCGCCGGGAGGCGTCCCAGACGTCTGCATCGCCTTGTTTGACGACAACTGCGACTTCTCCCTCGACGCACTGGAGGACTGGGCGGAGGCGATGGCCGACGCATTGGGGTACGGCCTTGACCTCCTCGAGTGGGGCACCAAGCTGATAGCCGATGCCTGGGAGGCGGCTGCGTGCACGCTGACCGCTCCGATCAAGACCGGCGTCCGCGCCGGCTACTACTTGGTCCACCTGGCGCTGCACGACATCCTCGAGCGGGCCCGCGAGATCATGGTCCAGGCCGCCATCAGCTACCCGACCCGTCAGTGGGTGGCCTCGAGCCCCCTCGCCGCGTCGTTCCTCACCGTCGCCCCCCACCACGTCGAAGAATCCAGGGCCGGACGCTATCCGCGCCGGGCGGCGAGCAGCAACGCGGGGTTCCAGTCGTATCCAGCGACCGAGGTTGAGCTGCCGGCGACGTGGTCCTCGTCGTACGGCTTCGGCACCCCCGTCGACGCCATGGTGAGCGGCACCCCGCTCAACGAGGCGCTTCTGCAGGAGTTCGGGGCGCTGGAGCGCCCCGAGCAGAGCATCGACCTCGCGGCCCAGTCGCACGCCGAGCCGTTGGGGTCTGCAGTGCCGTTCACGACATGGGTCCAGCTTCGCCTCTTCGACGGCACGACGGGGCTACCCGACCTTGGCCTGGACGCCGACCGCGGCTACGGGCATCGGAACTGGGAGATGGAGGAGGGTCACGAGACATCGGTCATGCACAACTCGGACGACCCGGTCGTTTACCGGTGGTCCGAGTAACCGCTGGACGCGCTGACTGACAGGCCAGCGCCCTGCCGCGCGCACGAGCCGCTACTTCGCGCTGGCATCTGGGCTAGCTCAACCGCCCGCCCTACGACCTGGTCCGGCTCGTGCTGGCGTGTCCCTCCGCGTTGATAGCCCGGTGACGGGCGAGGCAGGAGGCGAGGATGATGACGCCTCGGACGACCTGCCAGATATCGAGCCGAGGAGAATTCGTGATGGGGAATGACGCTCAAACCGCCCAACCTGGGGAAAACTTGATCGTCGACACCCGTCGGTTTCCCGTTGTGACACCTGGAAGGAGGAGGCCACGTCACGCAGAGCATTAGCGCTCCTCGCCAGGCACGATATGGCGATAGAAGTGGGACTCCTGGAGCGACATCCGCATGATGTGAGACATCTCCGCCCCCTGCTGCGTCAAGTTCCTCGCGAGCCTATCGAGATCTTGCTCCTCAGCGGATCCGTCTGCAATCGCCGTCAAAGACATGTAGATCTGGTTCACCGCCTCACCAACGGCAGCCACAGCCTGGCCGACCTGGTGCGGACTCACGAGCAGGAGGTCGTGAATCGACTCGATCATCTCGGTGCAGGCGTCGAGGGCGGTGACATGCGCATCTGTAATTCCGTCGCCGTCCGCGGCATCGTCCCCCTCCACGCTGAGAACCATGAACTCGACAGTGCACACAGACACCTTCCGCAGCTGGCGTATCGCCTCTCCGTACGCCTGTCGACGCTCTTGCCGCAGCCACTGCTCTTGTCCATGCTTTGCCTGTTGCCGTGCTTGTTCCATCGCTGCTGCCGCCGTGCGCTCAGCACCTTCGCGAGCACCTCTGATTGCTGCGCGACCGCCAGCAACCGCCCCGCCGAGAGCACCCACCAGGCCAACGGCCGCCGCTACAACCCCCGCCAACCCCTGATCCACAGCCCCCCTTGTGCGCCTCTTTCGAGTAGGTCCCCTCTGAGGCTCAGCGTCCGCATTCTCCTGACACTGACGCCCCTTCAGTGTCTGCAGTTCCGAGACACTGAGCCCGTCTCAGTGTCCGCACAGCCGAGACTGCGCCTGCCGAAAACTCCATCCGTGCAGTTCAGGCGGCATGTTGGTACTCGTGGAGGACTCCACCGAGGCACCGAGGCGGTCTCTCCGGCGCACTTTCAGTTGGGTGATGTGTGCGTGGGTGAGTGGTTCGGGTAATACGCGCAGGGGTGCTGCCTGGTCTTTCGCTTGGTGGGGCCGGTGGGTGTTGTAGTGCAGTTCGAATTGGTGGAGCGTGTGGCGTAGATGGCGCTCGTTCCAGATGAGGGTGCGGTCCAGGAGTTCGTGGCGGCAGGTCTGGACCCAGCGTTCCATGATGGCGTTCATGCGCGGTATCCGGACGCCGGTGCGCACGACTTGGATGCCAGCGTTGCACAGGGTTTCATCGAAGAGGGCGGGGTACTTCGCGTTCCGGTCCCGGACCAAGTACGCGTGGGTGGCTTGGGCGTCAGTGAGGTCCATGGCCAGATTGCGGGCGGCTTGACTGATCCAGGTCGCGGTGGGGTGGGTTGTGGTGCCGAGGATCCGGATGCGACGGGTGGCGTGTTCGATGACGGCGAGGATGTACTGACGCTGACCGGTCAAAGTCACCGTCTCGATGAAGTCGCAGGCCAGGAGAGCGTCGGCCTGCGAGCGTAGGAAATCGGCCCAGGTGGTGGCGGCCCGGTCGGGCGCCGGATCTATGCCCTCGGGGGCGAGGATCTCCCAGACGGTGGAGGCGGCGACCTTGATGCTCAGGGCTGCGAGTTCACCGTGGATCCGGCGATACCCCCACGAGCTGTTCTCCCGGGCCAGGGGCAGGATCAGGGCGCGGATCGAGCGGACGGTGGGGTGGGCGGCCGCGTCGCTTCGGTGCGCAAGTTGCGGCATGGCGTTGCTTGAGCAGGTCACGGTGCCAGCGCAGGATCGTCTCTGGTTGTACCAATAACAGGCGGTGCCACACCTTCTTCACCGGCAGGTGGTGGAGAAGGCCGGCGAGGATGCTGCGGTCGATGTCGGTAAATGTGGGCTTGCCGACCTGGCCTTGCAGGACCAGTAGCTGGTGCCGCAGCGTCAGTATCTCCACGTCCTTCTCTCGGTTGCCCATCGGCAACAGACTTAGCAGGGCAAGGGCGTTGGACATGGCGAGATAAGTCAGGCGCAGCAGCACGACAGGTCATGATGCCGTCACCGGGCAAGGTGAAGGGACAGGGGGGGGAGCGACGGGCACGGCCGACAGCAATGATGAGGTCGTGACCTGGCCGGACGAATTATCGGCACCTGCACAGTCCGGCCGACTCCGTGCCTTCCTCAGAGGGGCTCCGGAAGCGGGCCGAGGAGTCTCATGACGCAGCGTGTGGGTGCCCGAAACTGGGCCGCCCTATGCGACCTGGTCGTATTCGTGGATCACGCCGCCGAGTAGATCTCGACGGATGACCTTGCCGTCCGGGTCGACCAGGTCGACCGGGTCGGGCAGCGGCCGCAGCGGTGCTGCTCCGCAGAGGGCGCGGTGTGGGCGGCGGGCGTTGAAGTGCGTTTCGTATGCGGCCAGTACGTTGCGCAGGTGCCGTTCGTTGACGATCAGTGTGCGGTCGAGGAGTTCGCGGCGGCATCCGCCGATCCAGCGTTCGATGTATGCGTTTGCCCGCGGGGCTCGCACGGGAGTGAGCAGTACCTGGATGGTCTCGGATGCGAAGACAGCGTCGAAGGCGTCAGCGAACTTCGCGTCTCTGTCCCGGATCAAAAACCTCACTCGGTCAAGGCGATCGTCCAGTGCCATGGCAAGCTCGCGCGCCTGCTGGACTGCCCAACTGCCGGTCGGATGGGCGGTGACGCTGTCCCGCTCGAAAATACGATTCGCTGCTGGGCCTGCACGTTTGCTGATCCTGGTGAAGCGGGATCGACTGCTCTAGGACGATCTGCGGATGTCGATGTCGGTTGTCACCGCGCTGGTCCGGAATCTGATCACGGTGCCTGCTGCGGTGCTGCGGTGCTGCGCAGCCGCATGGTCAAGGACGCGGAAGTGCTGGCACTGCGCCACGAGAACGCGGTGCTGCGCCGTCAGATCGTCCGGGTCCGCTACGAGCCCGCCGACCGGATCTGGCGGGCGGTCCTGTCCGGGCTGGTCCCGCGGGAGCGCTGGCGCCAGGTCTTCGCGGTCACCCCGACCACGTTGCTGTCCTGGCACCGCCAACTCGTCGCCCGGAAGTGGACGTTCACCTCTCGTCGCCGTCCCGGCCGACCCCGCACGGCGCCCACCATCAGGCAATTGACCTGGCGGTTGGCCCGAAAGAACAGCTGCTGGGGCCACCGCCGGATCCAGGGGGGCGGCCTCGCGCGCCTGGGCTACCCGATCGCCCCGTCCACGCTCTGGCATCTTCTGCAGGACGCCGGCATTGACCCGGCCCCGCAGCGCTCCGGCCCGACCTGGTGCCAGTTCCTGAAGGCCCAGGCCCACGGCATCCTCGCCGCTGACTTCCTGCACCTCGACACCGTCTCGCTCCAGCGCCTGTACGCCTTGGTCTTCATCGAGCACGGCACCCGCCGCGTCCACCTCGCCGGCGTCACCGCCCACCCCACCGCCCAGTGGACCGCCCAGCAGGCCAGGAACCGCACCATGACGCTGGGGTGCCGCATGGACTCGCTGCGCTTCCTGCTTCGGGATCGGGATCGGGATACGAAGTACACACGCACCTTCGACGCCGTCTTCAAGGCCGACGACGTGGAGATCCTGCTCGGTCCGCCCCGGGCACCGAGGGCCAACGCGATCTGCGAGAGTCGTGGGTACCCTCCGCCGCGAGGTACTCGACCGGATCCTGATCTACAACGAGGCCCATGCCGTGGCAGTAATGACCCAGTACATCCGGCACTACAACCGGCACCGCCCCCACCAATCCCGGCAGCAACTGCCCCTGGACAGGCCCGAATCACCCGCCCCGGCCACCGTGACCGGCCTCCAGGCCCACGGGATCCGGCGACGGTCCGTGCTGGGGGGGGGCTTGATCAACGAGTACCACCACTCCGCCTGATGGAACGGCATCGCCGCAGCGTGCACCATTGAACCGCACTTTCGAGCGGCACAGGCACCACCGAACCCCGCTTCGGCGTCCCCCGGGACACATCCGGGCCGGTCACTGCCTCCTGCGATCCCTGATCCTCCGGCCGGGACAGCACCTGGCTCACCATCTCCCGCGCACACAGCAGCCGTCCCACCTTCAACTCGGCATCCTCGAGCTGGGAGCGCAGGCGTTCGGCCCGTTCCCGCGCTGACGCTTCCTTGGCCTCCAACAACCCCAGCACCGACACCACCGGCCCCCCCGAACGAGAAGAACCACGGACGAGGCATGTCTTCCTGACCCGGCGGAAAGCCACTCCCACCAGTAGAAACTCAGCGGTCAAGTTCGGAACGACAACAGGCACTAAGCTTGTCGTTTATGGTCCGGCGTCGAACGCGGCTCGAACTTGGTCGGCGTTTTCGCAGTTCAACGGACGTGAAGTCGGCCTCCGTCTGATCCTGTGCTCCGTCACAGAGTGGATCAGCGCGAAGGCCGTGGTCGTGAGTTTGGTGCATCAGGGCGTCCTGCGGGATGCGTTCGCGGAAGTGTCGCACTTCCGGTCGGAGCTGTACGCGTGCATGACCGCGCGGGGCGACGCGTTGTTCGAGTTGTGCGACGCGCTGCTGTGCACGGACGGGCCGGTGCGGACGCTGGTTGATCTCGCCCTCGCGCCGGAACACCGCCGTGGGCACGGGGCTCTGTACGGCGGGCTCAATGAGGGCCGGATCGACGTCGCTCGGCTGCGTCGGGCGCTGGTCGCGGTGCCGTTGCCGAGGGCGGCGAATGGTCGGCTCGTGTTGGCGGTGGATGTCTCGCCGTGGCTGCGACCGGACGCCAACACGTGTGCTGACCGGGCCTTTTGCCACAGGTGCGGCCGGGGTGAGGGCAAGCATCAGATGGTGCCGGGCTGGCCGTACTCGGTGGTGGCCGCGCTGGAGACCGGCCGCACGTCCTGGACGGCAGTGTTGGATGCTCTCCGTCTGGAACCCGGCGCCGACGTCGCCGCGGTGACCACGGTGCAGATCCGCGAGGTCGTCGAACGGCTGGTCGCCGCCGGCCAGTGGCGGCCGGGTGACCCCGAGGTCCTGGTCGTGCTGGACGCCGGATACGACGCCCCGCGCATCGCCTATCTGCTGGATGACCTGCCCGTGGAAATCCTCGGCCGACTCCGCTCAGACCGGGTGATGCGTCGTCCTACACCCTCCCGCAAGGAGTTCAGCCTGGCCAACCCCAAAGGCGGCCGACCACCCAAGCACGGCGGCGAGTTCGTCTTCGGCGACCCCGCAACCTGGGGCACCGAGCAGGCCCTGACGGCCACGGACACCCGCCTCTACGGGAAGGCGACCGCGCGGGCGTGGGACCGGCTGCACCCACGGCTGACCCGCCGGGCTGCATGGCTCGACCACGACGGGCCGCTGCCCATCATCGAGGGCACCGTCATCTGCCTGGTGGTGGAAAAGCTGCCCAGCGGCGGGGTCAACAAGCCGGTCTGGCTGTGGTGGTCGCGCACCGGAGTCACCGAAGCGGACGTCGACCGCTGCTGGCAGTCCTTCCTGCGCCGCTTCGACATCGAGCACACCTTTCGCCTGTTCAAGCAGACCCTTGGGTGGACCAAGCCCCGGCTTCGCAGCTCCGAGGCGGCCGACAGGTGGACGTGGCTGGTGATCGCCGCCTATGCCCAGCTCCGGCTCGCCCGCCCCCTGGCCACCGACCTCCGCAGGCCCTGGGAGAAGCCGACCGAGCCGAACAAACTGACACCCGCCCGCGTCCGCAGAGGGTTCAGGCACCTGTGCACGAAGGCCGGCTCACCGGCCGGTGCACCGAAACCATCCCGTCCCGGGCCCGGCCGGCCACCGGGTTCGAAGAACCGACACTCCGCCACCCGTCACGACGTGGGCAGAGTCCTCGCCACCGGCGAGGCATACAGCCGCCCCGCCCACCACAAGGCCGGCACCAAACCCCGTCGTGGGAGCGCCACTGACACCATTGACCGAGCCCCGTAGCCTGCTCTGGCGCAGAGCGGCGTGCTCTTCGGCGGGAGACTGGAGACCCTGATGACAGGTGGCGGCAGGTCGAGTACGGATATCGGTGGCGGCCACATCGGGCTGGTCGTCACGAACATTGCCCTGGTCGTCATTGCCAGTTTCTCGGGCCCGCGCTGGACTTTGATCGTCGCGGGGTGCTTTGCCGCCTGGTTCGTCCTCGCGCTGACCATCATCCGCATCAGGGGTGGACGGGGCGGAGAAGCCGTTCGACGGGCTTACGTCGCCACTTTCGGCTGGGGCGACTACGTCACCCCCTGATGGGGTTAAACGACAAGCTAAGCGTCGGGCCAGATCGTTGTGTCGTCAGTGCGGGCATCGGTCAAAACGGCTTCGTCCAGGCGAGCATCCGACATATTGGCTCCCCGCAGGTCAGCGCCTCGCAAGTTCGCCCTCTGCAGGTCGGCGCCCTGGAGATGAGCGCGGCGCAGATCAGCATGCGCCATCCGTGCTTCCTGAAGGTTTGCCCGCCGCAGATCCGCGTTCAGCAACTGGCTGCATTCCAGGCTGATCCCGGGCATCCATGCCCGCGCCAGATTCGAATGCCGCAAGTTGGCTCCATCCAGCCGCATTTCGGCCAGCGCTGCGCTGCGCAAATCCACGTGTGCCAGGAAAAGCGGTCGCTCCTGTGGGTACACGGGGCGTCGGCCCAGTACACGCAAGGCGGCCCACACATCAGGTGCGCGATTGTCCAACCAGGGCATCCGGTCATCCACGGTAGGTGTTGGGTGGGGCGGCCCGTCCGGGGTACCGCCATTCCAGGGCGCATGCCCGCGGACGAAGGCGCAAAGAAGGAAGGTGAGTGTCTGCCGGTCGGACGGGGAATTCTTCGCCACACGCTCCAAGGCGTATATGCCTCCCAGCCGGACATCAAGCGTATCGCTGCCCAAGTGATCGATCGCCCGTGTGAACCGATCCGTCATCTGACCGTCGCGGGCGAGGCGGAGCTGCTGCCAGCCGGCGGCGGCGCCTGCTACCACTACCAGCCCAGCCAGACCTTGCAGCAGTTGGCTGCGGAACTCGTTCTGCACGCGGGACTGGGCCTGCTGCAGCTCGATCTGCTTCTCCCGACCCATCGCGTTCTCAAGATCGCGAGACGGGAGCGGTGGATAGACCAGGTAGGGGAGCCACACGACCGCAGCGAGCATCAGCAGCATGGCCGCCCCACCCGCCATCCCGGACAAAATGAGCCGCAACCGCATCAACCCGATGTTTCCCCCTGCCGACACGGCAGAACGTGCCGCCTGTCTCATGCTCACAGGCTGCGGAGTTCGGCACACTAGAAGCAGCGAAAATATACGCCGCCATCTGCTGAACCAGCGACTTTTCCGACTAGAGAAGCTTCGCCGGACTCGCCGACTCCAGACCCGCCGTTCCGCCCTCGCGCCAGGCCCGGCGCCAGCGCTCCACCGACCTCTCACTCACCAGCAGAACCCTGGCGATCACCGATGCCTTCTCACCCTGGCCGAACCGCTCCCCGGCCTCCAGCCGAATCCCCTCACCGACAGCCAGCCGCTCAGGCGTCAGACCCCCGCCTTGCGCATACCCCTGCTTACGGCATTGCGCTTGCCGGAAACTCCATCCGTGCAGTTCAAGCGGCATGTTGGTACTCGTGGAGGACTCCGCCGAGGCGGTCTCTCCGGCGCGCTTTCAGTTGGGTGATCTGTGTGTGGGGGAGTGGTTCGGGGACGGCGCGCAGGGGTGCTGTCTGGTTAGTCGCTTGGTGGGGCTGGTGGGGGTTGTAGTGCAGTTCGAACTGGTGGAGCGCGTGGTGTAGATGGCGCTCGTTCCAGATGAGGGTGCGGTCCAGTAGTTCGTGGCGGCAGGTCTGGACCCAGCGTTCCATGATGGCGTTCATGCGCGGTATTCGTATGCCGGTGCGTACGACTTGGATTCCGGCGTTGGTCAGGATGTCGTCGAAGAGGGCGGGGTATTTCGCGTCCCGGTCCCGGATCAGGTACACGAAGGTGGTGTTGGCGTCCGTGAGATCCATGGCCAGGTTGCGGGCGGCTTGACTGACCCAGGCCGCGGTGGGGTGGGCTGTGGTGCCGAGGATCCGGATGCGGCGGGTGGCGTGCTCGATGGCCGCGAGGATGTACTGACGCTGGCCGGTCAAAGTCACTGTCTCGATGAAGTCGCAGGCCAGGAGAGCGTCTGCCTGCGAGCGCAGGAAATCGGCCCAAGTGGTGGCGGCCCGGTCGGGCGCGGGGTCGATGCCCTGGGAGGTGAGGATCTCCCAGACGGTGGAGGCGGCGACCTTGATGCCGAGGGTGGCGAGTTCGCCGTGCACCCTGCGGTAACCCCACGTCGGGTTCTCACGGACCAGGCGCAGGACCAGTCTGCGGATCGAGGGGACCGTGGGTGGTCGACCGGGCTTCTTGGGCCGGCAGGTGTGGGCGTGACGCCGCTTGATCAGGTCGCGGTGCCAGCGCAGCACCGTGTCAGGCCGGACCAGTAACCGGAGTCGGCGCAGGGTCTGGCGGGGCAGGGGGATCAGCAGAGCGGCGAGGATCGCCCGGTCTGCGGGAGTGAACTTGATGCGGTTCGTGCCGAGTTGTCGCTCCAGGGCGGTGATCTGGTGGCGTAGGGCGAGGATCTCCGCGTCCTTGTCCCGATCGCTCATCGGTAGCAATCGCAGTGCGGAGAACAGGTTGGTGACGGTCAGGTAGGCGAGGCGAAGCAACACGAAATTATCTTGCCGCACCGTCGATGAGGCCCCTGATCTGCATGGATGACGTTTTCGGCAGGCGCAATGCCCCGCGTGCGCCCGCCCCTGCCTGAACTACGACCGGAGCGCCCCCGATGACCCCCACCGGCTCCGTGCGGACCGCCGCCATGACCGCTGGCCGCCAGGCCGACTCCGAGCGCCGGCGCCAGCGCGTACTGGAAGCCCTCCAACAAGCCCGGCAGCGTGGCGAAGAGATCACCGCCTCGGCTCTCGCCCGTCAGGCGCGGGTTGACCGGACCTTCCTCTACCGTCACCGCGACCTCCTGGAAGCCGTCCACGCCGCACAACAGGCACCGGCCACGACCTCCGGAACCGGCCCCAGGGTCTCTCCGGCCTCCTTGCGCGCCGACCTCATCAACGCCCAGGACCGGGCAGCCCGGCTGAACAGACGCGTGAATCAACTGGAGAAGAAGCTCTCCGAGGCACTCGGCCAGCAGGTCTGGCGCGCCGCCGACGAGGAGGCCCACGACGACGTTGGCACGCTCCAGCGGCACGTCGCCGCTCTTCAGCAAGAGTGTGCCGACATCCACCTCCGCCTGGACGAGCGAGATGAGGAACTCCAGGTCGCCCGCACCACCAACCGCGAGCTCATGGCGCAGTTGAACAGGGCCTCGGGCTCGTCAACACCGCCGAGCGCTGGCTAGGACGGCTTCTTTTGGGCACCGTCGTAGCCACGGTGCCCCGAAGCCCGGTGGCGGTGGCAACACCCCCAGGTCATCACCTCGACAGGGGGCACACAGCCATTCCAGGCCCGGGGGCCAGGCGCCCCGTTGCGGGGCCACAAGAAAGGTAACTCGGGGGCGGATCATGAACAGAAGAGCCCCGCGCCGATCCCCGAGCCGTCGCGGGGCCTGCACGGTGACCCGGGCGGCACGGCCGCCCTCGCCCGGCGCGGCGCCCCCGGCCGGTGCCGGGGCCGGGGCTTCTCCAGGGCACCACCTCGTCGAAGAACTTGGCGTCGACGGGCAGTGGGCCGTAGGTACCGGGTGCGTCGAGCAGGATCCAGGGGGACGGGTCAGGGCCGGGCCGGTCGAGGGTGCGGGGGTTTTGCCGGATGAGCGGAGCGGCAACCGGCCTGCACCGTACGGATGTTGGGTCGAGACCGTCACGGCAATGTCGTCGTCTCAGTCAGATGAGTGGGGAAGTGCCAGCGCGACCTCCTACCGTCCGCAGCGTGACACCCGATCAAGTCGCCGGTTCTGGCGAGTCAAGGGCGCTCGTTGTCTCAACGATCCCGCCTGCGCCCCTGACATGGGCCGTCCACCGCAGCCTGAAAAAGACAGCGGGCTTGGGGAACGCTCGTCGCCGTCCGCCCCTTGTAGAGGTGTGACGCATCAACCCGTCGGCCAGACACAGTCTGGGCCCGGGACACGCCGCCGAGGCATCTGTCGGCTGCTGGGGGGAAGGACCGTTCTGTGAGTGAAGCGGACGAACAGGAGACGCCCGCGGGCGAGTCCCGGAGCCAAGACCAGGACTACGGCCGCGAGCATGACGATCAGGTGCCAGGCGACGTCTACCGCGATATGGCTGTGCTCAGCATGCCGTTCCGGTCGGCCCGTATCCCGCCAGGCGTGCCCACCGGCCCGCTCGACGAGGACGGGATCATCGACCGGCCGCGCAGCGTTCCCGAGTGGTCCACGGCCGTTCCGACGTCGTCGGCCCCGGCCGCCACTCCGGCCACCGACTTCGACACATTCGTTCGGGAGAACTTTGAACGGATCAAACGGGCGGTCGGGGTGCTGTGCCGGGACGATCCCAGCCAGGCCGAGGACATCACCCAAGGCGCCATGATCGCGGCCTGCAAGCACTGGCCGCGGATCTCCACAATGGAGAGCCCCCTGGCCTACGTCACCAAGATCGCCTGGCGTCTCGGGCTGGCCTGGCTAAGGGCAAAGGAACGAGAACGGCAAGCGTGCACTGCTCTGGCCGCCGTAGCGCAGCCCCACCACGGGTCTGCAGAGTCGGTGATCGCTCGGGTCGACCTTGAACGGGCGTTCCTGCGGCTAAGCCGAGAGCGTCAGGAACTGCTGGGACTGTCAATGTCAGGTCTGAGTCCGAACGAGATTGCTGCGAACCTCGGCATCCCGGCGGGCACTGTCCGCACCCGCTTACTTCGTGCGCGAAGGGCGCTGACAACACTACTGGAAGAGACGGAACACGCAGAAGAAACGAAAGAGCCAATATCAGAGGAACCCAGGGAGGGCCAGGCATGAAGCACACTGAAGAACCCACGGCCCTGCCCGCTGCGCCGACCGATGACCCGACTGCGCGTCTGGCGCGGATCAAGGCGGAGGCCGCTCGACGGCGAACGCCCTCGGACCCGTCCCAGGCTGCAGAGGAGGACATGCTCAAGGAAGCCGCGCTCGGGGTGGCGGCCCGCCGGGCCGACCGGCACGACTTCGTCGGCGCCCTGACATGGGAGGCTATCGCCGATGAGTTGGGACGGCCTGAGGACACCGCCCTGCGGCGGGACGCTGTCCAGAAGGAGGACTTCACCGGCGAGACCGGGATTCCCACATCGGAGCGGACGGGCCGCGATTGATGGGGTTGCCCAGAAGGCACATCGGCCGCACGACACCGCCAACGGGCTCATCGCGTGTGGCGCTTGGACTGCCGTGACCACCAATTCCCTGGGACCATCCCGATCGTGCCCGTCACCGTCGGAGGTGGCAGGTGAGTGATGACCTCCTCGACGCCTTGCAGGCCCGGCTCGACGCACTGGGACAGCGAGCCGACCCCGGCCCTGTGCTGGAGCAGCGAGCGGTGGAGGAAGTGCGCGCGCTGCTGGACCAGTACCCGCCAGCTGATGACGGCGGAGACCGACCGGAGGCGCTGCCCGCACTCCTGACTGCCGCACTCGTGCACTGGGCGCGGCACTGCCTGGGCAGCGCCGTCGAGGACGATCTGACGGCGGCGGCCGGGCTGCTCTCCCGCGTGCACCGGCAAGATCCCACAGCGGTGCCGGAGCCGCTGCTGCTGCTGGTCGACACCGCGGACGAGGAGGATGAGGACACCGGGCCGATGTGGCCCACCATGGCAGACACCTTCCTCACTCGGTACATGGACACAGGCGACATCGCTGCCCTACGGACCGCCGTGCAGCTGCTGTCGGCGGGACTGGACGCCGCCTTCGCCTCAGACGAACGGGCGTGGGTGTTCTCCCGGTTCACCGCCGCGCTTTTCCAGCTCTACGAACACACTGGCGATCAAGACGTCCTGGACACGCTGATCACCACGGCTCGCGCGGAGACCACTACCGCGACCCCTAGACACGCCGGACTCGCCTGGTCAGTCCTGTCGATCGCAGTCATGGCCCGCGCCACGCGGACAGGAAGCGCGGATGATCTGATACAGGCTGCGCAGGACGGGCGGAAGGCGGTGGAGCTGACAGCAGATGACGCCCCCCATTACGACCGACTCCTGGTCAACCTCGCTGCCGTCCTGACAGAACAGGCTTACTACACCAACGACCCAGACGCCCTCTACGAAGCCCGGTCCCTTCTGCGCACGGCCGTCGACCGCAGTGGCTCGGACGATGCCGAGCGTCCGGTACGGCTCCACAACCTGGCAATCGTCCTGCGCGGCATCGGCGAGCGCACCGGAGATCCAACGGCGCTGGACGAAGCGGTGAAAGCCGCCAGGCAGGCCACGGCGCTCGCCAACAACAACCAGACCCTGCGCACCGACACGCGCCGTACCCTCGTCGCCACCCTGCTGCTGCGGTTTCGTATCACCGGTGAACTGGAAACGCTGACGGGGGCAATCGGACAGTCGCGCGAGGCACTGTCCGATCTCCGAGCTGACCACCCTGCCCTTCCAGCCATGGCAGCCCAACTGGGCGAGGCTCTCTATCTGTTCTACCAGCACACCGGTGATTCGCTGGCGCTGGCGGAAGCGGTGAACGTCCTCCGCACGGCGATCGAGCGTACGCCCGCAGACCATTCGGACCGGTCCCGCTATCTGAGCAACCTGGCCGCAGTCCTGAAGGTGCGTTACGAACACAGCGGTGACCAGGCGGACCTGGATGCTGCCATCGACCTGCTCCGGAGCGCGACGGCCGAGCTCCCTCCGGATCGCCCTGAACGCGCGACCTACCTGAGCAACCTCGGCAACGCCCTCCGCGCCCGCCACACCGGCGATCGGGAGGAGAATCAGCGAGCCGGCCGACAGGCCCTGCAAGAGGCATCTACGATTGCCAACGCCTCGCTCTTGACACGGACACGCTCCGCCTGGGCCTACGGGGATGCCGCCCTCAGAGACGGGGATGCCAGCTCGGCGCTCGACGCCTTCACCGACGCCGTCCAGATGCTGTCACGCATCGCACCCCGTTCGCTGGCCCGCGCCGACCGCGAGCACCGACTCGGCCGGTTCGTCGGGCTCGGATCCGACGCCGCCGCAACCGCCCTCACTGCCGGACAGCCCGAACTCGCGGTGGTGCTGTTGGAGCAATCCCGGGGTGTGCTGCTCGGGGAAGCCCTGGCTGCGAATACCGAGGCAGACGACCTCAGAAGGCATCATCCCGCTCTGCACGCAAAGTTCAACCAACTGCGCGAGGCGCTGTCAGACCCCGAGGTCGGTCCCGAAGAACGGCGGTGGGCTGCGACGGCGTTCGACGAGACTATTACCCGTATCCGCGCGCTGCCCGGCTTCGCATGCTTTCTGCATCCCGACACCATCGACGACCTGCGTCCGCCAGACGGCGCGGCGCCGATCGTTGTGGTCAACGTCAGCGTTCATCGCAGCGACGCCCTGATCATCACCAGCGCAGCCGACCACCCCGTGCAGGCCGTCCCGCTGCCGCAGCTGACCCCACCAATACTAGCGGCCCAGGTGGACCGACTCTTGAAGGCGCTTCCAGGCCATCCAGTCGGAGAGGAAGCGATGTCGGCGACGCTCGCCTGGCTGTGGGACGCCGTAGTGGAGCCCGTGCTGACCGCCCTGGGCATCGACGCCCCCCCGCCCACAGGGCAGCCGTGGCCGCAGCTGTCCTGGTGCCCGGTCGGCCTGCTGGCGTGCCTGCCGCTCCACGCCGCCGGACGCTATGGCAAAGGCACTGCTCTTGGCGCCTCTGCCCTCGACAGGGTCGTATCCTCCTACACCCCGACGGTCCGCGCCGTGGCCTACGCCCGACGGCGGTCTGCCTCGCACTCCCCACAAGCCGTAGGACACCCGCACAGCGCGCTGGTCGTCGCCGCGCCACACACACCAGCGGCCCCTCCCCTGCCATATGCCCAGACGGAGGCGGAGTTCGTCGGCAGAGTGCTGCCGGGGGCCACGACACTGATCGATGCCTCACGCAACGTCGTACTCGCTGCCCTCGGCCAGTTCTCCGTCCTGCACTTCGCATGCCACGGAGTGACCGATTGGCACGACGCCTCAGCCAGCCGCCTCCTCCTGCGGGACGGCGAACTGTCAGTGCGTGACCTGCAGACGCACCACCTCGACAACGCCAACCTCGTTGTGCTGTCCGCATGCAGCACTAGCGTGTCCCACGCAGCCCCGACCGACGAGGTCGTCCACCTGACCTCAGCCTTCCTCGCAGCCGGAGCCCAGCACGTGGTCGGGACACTGTGGGCAGTTCTCGACAACGTCGCCGCGAAGGCGACGACGCACCTGTACACGCTGCTGACCGAGGACGGGACGCGTCCACCGCGTATCGACCTCACCGCGTCCTCACTGCATCAGACCGCCCGGTGGCTACGGGAGGAGCACCCCGGCAGTCCCAGCATCTGGGCCACCTTCGTACACGTCGGCACGTGAGACATCAGCTGGGTACGCAACCCGCGGCAGCGCCGGGACCCGTACCTCCAGGATGCTCCCATCCGCCCGCCGGTCGATGATCGTGGTGCCCAGCGGCACCGTCTGCGGAACTGTGCGCAGCGTCGCTCGGCGCTCACGCTCGAACAGCCGCGCCTGCCGCCCTTCCACCCAGCCGCGCATGACCTGACACATCCCGTGCCACGGCCCGGCCAGTGCCCTCCACAGCATCGGCGTGCTCCTTCCCCAGAAACCCATGCGGTCCCCGCTCTCGGTCGTCGCCTTGTTAAGGGGCAGGAGGGCCTTGGCGTTCGCCTGAAAGATATTCCTTCCGCGGGAGAGTCAAACGATGATGGGGCTCGTTGAAATTGGTTCTGGCCGCAGTTCCGTGAATGCCCAGGTCAGGGGCGGCATGAAGGAACGTTCCCCTGCGGGACATCCTGTGCATGGGGGTCGAATCGCTCGCTGATGTTCTGTTCTCCGGTTTCGATGTGCGGTTGACGCGCGTCACCGAGGACGCCGAGGGGCTGGTCGTCGAGGCGGTCGCGTGCGGGCCGCCACCACGTTGTCCGGGGTGTAACTCGCAGGCATCGAAGGTGCATTCGTCGTACGAGCGGGGCCTGGCCGGGCTGCCGGTGAACGGGCTGAGCCTGACCCTGCGGTTACGGGTCCGGCGGTTCTTCTGCGACCGCGATCGATGTACGCGGCGGACGTTCGTCGAGCAGGTCGCCCAGCTCAGCGAGCGGTACCGCCGCTCCAGCCTCGGACCGAAGCAGTGGCAGCACGCGGTCGCGGTCGAGCTCGGTGGTCGTCCCGGTCAACGGCTGTGCCGGCGGCTGTGGTTGAAGGCGGGCCGGACCCGGTTGCTGAGCCTGCTTACGGAGCCAGCCGTCCCAGAACGGGCGCCGCGCGTCCTCGGTGTCGACGACTTCGCGTTCCAGAAGGGAAAGCGGTACGGCACGCTGCTGGTCGACGTCGAATCCGGCCGCATCGTCGACGTCCTGCCCGACCGCGAGTGCGACACCTTCGCCGCCTGGCTCACTACGCATCCCGGCGCCGAGATCATTTGCAGGGACCGTGCCACCGCTTACGGCAAGGCCATCAAGGAGGCCGCACCGGACGCCTTGGAAGTCGCCGATCGCTGGCACCTGCTGCAGAACCTTGGCGCGGCCGTGGAGAAGACCTGCCACCAACACCGCTCCTGCCTCAACACCGCTCCTGCCTGCGGAAACATGCCGAGGAGGAGACCGACGTGCCCCTGGCTGCGACCGTCACGATCACCGAGTTGCCGCCCGCCGAACTGCCCCGCACCCAGATCATCGAGCGGACCCGGCAGCGTCACGCCGACGTCCACCGGCTCGTGGAAGCCGGCTGGACCATCAGTGCCATCGCCCGCCGCCTCCACCTGGACCGCAAGACCGTGCGCCGCTTCCGCGACACCAACCTCGACATCCTCCTCGCCTCCGCCCGCGACCGACGCCCCACCGGCGTCCTCGCCCCGTTCAAGGCATACGCCACCGCCCGCTTCACCGACACCGGCGGCAGCATCACCGCACCCCAGGTCCTCGCCGAGATCCGAGCCCAGGGCTACCGCGGCAGCGTCCAGGCCATCCGCAAACATTTCGCCGCGCTCCGCGACGGCACTGCCGAGCCCGTCCGCGCCGACATCCCCAGCCCCCGGAAGATCACCTCGTGGATCATGTGCCGCCGCGAGGACCTCAGCACGAAGGACGACGTACGGCTCCTCCAAGTCCGGCTCGCTTGCCCGGACATTACCCGCGCCTGCGACATCGCCCGCACCTTCCACGACCGGGTCACCCACCGCCGCGGACAGCTACTGATGGACTGGATCCGCCAGGCCGAACAGGACGCCCCCGCACCCGTTCGCGGCTTCGCCGGCTTCCTCCGCCAGGACCTCGACGCCGTCACCGCCGGCCTCACCCTGGAATGGAGCTCCGGCGTTGTCGAGGGCAACGTGAACAGAGTGAAAACGATCAAGAGGAGCATGTACAACCGGGCATCCTTCCGGCTCCTCCGGATCCGTATCCTCACCCGACCATGAGCTTGACGGAACTGCGGCCAGAACCAAATTCAAAGAGCCTCATCAGCCACAGCAGAACCGCTTCGGCATCGATGCCGAGGTCCGGTAGAGCACTAAATCTACCTTTTTACGCATAGGTTCGGCTATAGATAACCCGCCGCTGCGGTGCCGATGGACGGAGCCGTGGCGAGCAATCGGCACAGGTCCTCCGAAGCCAGCAGATTGGATCGCAGCGTTTCCGGGATCGTGGCCTCCGCAAGTACGGCTTGCAGTGCCTCCCTCCGCTCGGGCCAACTGGCGTCCTCCTGCAGTTCCGCGATGGGAGCCTCCAGCAGGGCAAGGACCGTATCGCGTTCAGTCGGGCCGATCTGCCGCCCCAGAGCTGCACGTAGGTGCGGCCACCGCACCGCGAGGACCGCGAGTTTCGCGATCGCAGCCAGGGTGTCGGGAGCAGGTAGGCCGGCTGCCACCCGCTCCTGCCGAATGACGGCGTAGAAGCGAAACACGTTGACGAAGCGCTTGATCTCGCGAGGGTTGGAGGTCAGGTGACCAACGACGGTTGCCACGACCAGTTGCACCTCGGGGTTGTCGGGGCGCAACTGCCGGCGCAGTTCGCCGCGCATGGCCTCCTGCGCGGCCGGACTGAATCTCCCTGTCGCCGGGAGGGCGCCTTCTACCTGTTGTTGAGCTGAAGCCACCGCACTGGGGATTTCTTCCAAGGAGGGGGCACGCTGTCGGATGGCTGCTTCAAGTCGGTCGACGGTTCCGGCGTTTGCTTGCGGGGCGGGCCTGGCAGGAGGTGGGTGTCCGGTGGCGCCCACCAGGGCCGTGCCGAGAAAGCGACTTGCCTGATCGGATCGTAGCGACGGCAGGCTGACGGGCAGTTGGACGATCTTATCGAGGAACCGCCAGCCGAGCCTGCCTGCCTCGTCCCAGTAGTCGACATCGGTCAGTGACTGGACCAGCGGCTCATAAGCCACCTCGATGTGTGCGGCGACCATCTCGGGTTCCATCGCCACGACGAAAACGCAGTTGGGGAACTGGCCCGCCAGAAACAGATTGATCGCTTCGACGACCTGCACGACCGTGCTGGATGAGCACCGGTCGAGGTCGTCGACGAACACGACAACAGGGCGGTCCTCGGTTGCCACCAGGTCCAGGACGCGTCGCATGTCTGTCTGGATCAGATGGAGTGGACCGAGCTGGCTTTCATAGCCGGGGTTGCGGATCAGCCCGACGCTGAGTTGCTTCCAGGTTTGCGCGTAGTCCGGCTGGCGGACGACTTGGGTGAGCGAACCCGTGACGCGCTCCTGGCCGAATCCGAAGGCGCGTACGACGCCGGTCACCGTGGCGCCGACGACTCCTCCGCCGAGTACCACCGTGCCGAGCACTCCGAACAGCCCTGAGACGGCGGGCGCCAGCATCCGGAGCAGATACAAAACTGCGCCGACAAGGCCTGCACCCACCAACGCGATGGCCGGCGGCAGCAACCGATCCAGCAACGCGCGGTGAATACGGCGCCGCAGCAGGTCGGCGTCGAGTCGGCGCAGGTTGAGCGAGAGCCAGAATGCCTCCCGGTCCGCTGGACGCATGCGTTCAGTGAGCTGCGAGATGATCTCGTGCGCGAGGCCGGCCCAGATCTGCTCACTTGTCTGGTGCATCCACGGGTTGAACCACACCGTCGGCCGCCAGTGGGAACTCAACTCCGAGTCGTCGATCCGCAGCCCGTCGTCCGTCGCGTCCGGCGCAGGCGATGCCGCATTGCGCAGCACGCGCAGGATGCTGCGATGCGTGACCACCGCATCCTCCGTCGTGGTACAGCGCCGGCCTTGTCGCCAGCTGCCGAGCGCTCCCCGGGAGCGGGCACTGAGCCGCAGCCATCGGCGCCGTCCGCCGTTGGCCGGGGCACCACCCTCGACGAGGGGATCCAGGCTGTCCTGAGCCATCCGCATCAGTGAGGTCTTTCCAGCTCCCCACGGGCCCTTGACTCCGATCGTCAGCGGCGGCGCGGTGTCTTCGTGCCGGATGAACTCGGAGATGGCAATCGCGTACGGCTGGTAGCCAAGCTCATCGACCGTCGTCCAGTAGTCGTTGCTCGCCGTTGGTTCCGGCGTGTAGGCGTCGTCCGGTTGCTCGGGCCCGGTGGTTGGGGCCGGGGTGGGCTCGGCGCTGTGCCCGGGCGGCGCGGCCGTCTGGGGCATAGCCTGTTCGGCTCGGGCGCCGGCGACGTCGGCCGGCAGGGGCCCGATGTGTCTGGGGTTCTGGGCGATGATGATTCTGTCCGACACACTCGCCTGCATGGTCAGCCGCTGCTGAGGTTGGGCGGTCTCCACCACGGTGCGGATGTACTCGAACAATTCATCCACCGCAATCAAACCGTCTTGATCGAGGTCAGCCGCACCGCTTCGCAGACCATCGACGAAAGCGGCGGCAAAGACAGAGACCGAGCCTGCGTGATCGCCATTCGTCGAGGAGCTCTCAAAGGCATACTCATACGCGCTGGTGGAGCTAATGATCACCCATCCGCTGCCGGTGCCAAAAGCATCCGGCACGCCACGGCTGAAGGCGCCGCTGTAGTCGCAGTTCAGGACGATCACGATTGACCGCGACCGGCATCCGTACATGAGTTCGGCGACGAACCGTGCCGAGACGGCGGTGACGGCCAGATTGTCCCGCTCGGTATCAGAGGCCGCGAAATAGAGGTGCCCCGCGTCATCCTTCAGACCGTGACTCGAGAGATAAAGCAGCAACAGGTCGTCCCGCCCTCGGTCGGCGAAGAAGCGTCCTAGCTCGCGGCGTACCGATGCCTCCGGTTGATCCAATACGGAGCGGACCTCGAAGCCGCCGATGAGAGGGTCAGTGAGTACGTCGGACACCGCGGCTGCATCTGTGGGCGCGGGCTGCACGCTTCGGAGACCGGGATCTTGGAAATCGTTTGTAGCGAGGACAAGCGCGCTCCGGACCCGGTCCATCCATCCCCCTGTCGGCTGTCACCTGAGCGAGCCGATTGTCGCACCTACCTGGGTCAGGCGTCCTTGGCTCGCAGACCGTGCTCGCTGTGCTCGAACAGGGCAAGAACCCGCGGGTAGGTGGAGGGCAGCGGTTCGGGTTTCGAATGGTCATTTTCCTCCAAAGAGATGGGGCGGGCCCCAGCGCCGGAAGAAGGGGCCTGACCAGGCCATAAGTCCAGGCCAAAACCGGTGGGGCACCTCACGCCTGGCCGCGAGTGATGCTCAGCTGCGTGGTCCTGCGCCATGCAGGAGTGGGTCGATGACGAGAGTGGCCAGCATGTCCGGATCCTCGTCGGCGCCGGGCCTGTTGAGGGCTTCGCCGAGGAGGGCGTAATACACCTGCCGCGTCCAGTCGAGATCCGCGTCCGGGGCGAGCAGTCCCTCGCGCTGTGCCCGCTTCAGGAGTTCACGGGTATGGGCGTCGATCTCGGCCCAGAGGGCGGCCGAGGCTTCGGTGTGGACGGTGGTGTGGCTGAGCGTGAAACGCCAGGTGTTCTTTACCCGCAGGACGTTCGCGGTCACCCGGTACAACGCGACGAGCGCGGGAGCGGCGTCGGGACGGGCCTCCTCAATAGCGTCGACGACCAGCCCCTCGGCGGCCTTGGTGACGCGCGTCAACCGCACATCGAACCCGGCGAACAGAACATCAGCGAGCAATTCAACCCCCATGTACAGGATGTCCCACAGGGATACGTTCCTGCATGCCGCATATAACCTGGGCTTTCACGGAACTGCGGCCAGAACCGTTTTCACAGATTGCCATCAACGATCGGTGCAACTGGGGTTGTTGGGGTTACTGGCGGGCTGCGGTGTCCGTGGCCAGCTGAAAGTGGCTCTCGCAAGATTTTCGTGACGAGGTGACCGTGAGTGAAGTGGTCACGCGAGCAGAACGCGGTGGCGGAGCAGGCGGTGTCCGGCTCGGCCGAACATCTGTCGCTTCAGCATCTTGATCCGGTTGACGTGACCTTCAACAACGCCGGAACTCCAAGGCATGGTCAGACCGGTGCGGACCGCGTCGATGTCGCGGGCCAGGCTGTCGGCGAAGCCGTGCAGTTCCGGGATTCCGCTGGTCTTGGCGGAGTTGAGCCAGCCGTCGAGTATCTGATCGCCCTGGCGGTTCACGAGCATCGCGGCGAACTCCTCGACCAGCGTGCGGATCGTGGCGAGGTCGGGGCAGCGGGCGCTGAACTCCTTGAGCAGGGCCTGGTCCGGTTCGGGCAGCGCGTCGGGGTGGGTGAGGATCAGCGAGCTGACCTCTCGCGCCTTCGGCGCCAGCGACCGAGGCGTGGGCGCGCCGTGTTCGCGCATCCGGTGGACGAAGCGGCGGACGGTGCGCTTGCTGACGTGGACGCCCTGGGCAGCGAGTTCAGCGTGCAGGATGTGGGCGCCACTGCAGCCCTCGTCCCAGCGCCGGGCGAGGTAGTCGGCGTGTGCGTCGAGTACCCCGGTGCGGCCCGACGGTCCGTGGGTGAGGATCTCCTCGACGGTGGCCGCGCGCATGAACCTGCGGACGGTCTTGGGGTCCAGCCCCAGCTCTCGCATGATCCCGGTCAGGCCCACCCCTCGTTCCATCAGGGCATGCACGACGGCATGACGTTCCCGGTTGCGGCGGGTGAGTGGGCCCTCGTCCTTGCCGGGGAGGACCTCAGCGGTGGCGGAAGGCTCACGCTCCGGCGGCAGCCAACTGGAACGGAGGCGGCCGGCAGCCCGCTCGACCGCGGTGCCCAGGTTCTGCCACAAGTGGAAGCGATCAGCACATTGTTGAGCGTGCGGGGCACCCCGTCGGGCCCCGTCGCTGAAGGAGTTGGCCCGGTCCCGGCAGATCACCTCGGCCCCCGGGTGAGCCGTGAGCCAGGCCGCGAACGCGTCGCCCGAATAGTCAGCAAGGACATCGATGACCCGGTGGGTCTCGACATCGACCAGCACCGTGCCGTAGCGGCGGGACCGCTTGAGGGCGAACTCGTCGACGCCCAGGATCCGAGGACACTCCACCACCGGCTCCGGCAGCGCGAGCACGACGGACAGCAGCGTCACCCGGCTGATCACCACGTTCAGCACTGTCAGCAGACGAGCCCCGGCACTTCCGGCCAGCGCCAGGCCCACGGCCCGCAGTATCTCCAGCAGCAGCGGGGTGTACCGGCCGTAGCGGATGGTCAGCCCCTCCACCTGCTCGACGAACGTGCGCCGCAGGCACCCATCGGCGTCGCAGAACAACCGCCGCACGCTCAACTCAATCATCACCGGTCTGCCACCGACGGCAGCGTCCGCCAAGCGCCGCTGGTACCGGCTGTGCACCCGACGCGAAGCCGTCCCGCACTCCGGACAAGGCAATACGATCTCATCGCGGGTACGCGCCGTGATGCGCAACACCCCGCTCTCCACAACCACTTGCTCCACCAGCACCTTCTCAAGGTGCGGGAACACCATCCCCAGCACGTCCGCACACAGTACGGACGATGACACCACCGTGACGGGCTGTCACCTCGTCACGAAAATCTTGCGAGAGCCCTGAAAGTCCCCGTCGGCGGCCAGTTGGCAGAGACTTATCTGGCCGCGAAAGTCACAGGGTGTGATCTATCCGGCGGCTCCGGGGTGCTCACTCATGAATCAGTCGTCCTCAACACTTGATGCGCCACGAGCCTCTTCGGAGTCAAGCATGGTCAGATATTCGGCGGTCGGCTGAGCATCGGCCGCGCCGATGCGCTCGTAAATAGCGACGGCTTCGCGTAGTTCTGCCAGAGCGGTCTTGCGGTCACCGGTACGGGCGAGGCATCGGGCGGCCCCTTCGAGCGCCCGTGCCTCGTCCAGCGGGCTGTGAATTTGACGTGCCAGCTCCAGTGCCTTCCGGTACACGGTAAGGGCCGCTTGTGGCCCGGTGGACTCAGCCAGAAGCGCGCCCATGTTGTTCAGCGACTCGGCCTCCCCTTGCGGATCGCCAACCTCCTGGAACAGGGTCAGGGCCTGTTCCAAGAGTCGGGTTGCCTCCGCGAACTCACCTCTCACCTGGCGCGCGCGGCCCAGATCGTTGAGGGCGCCAGCCTGCCCGAGCCGGTCACCGAGGCTCTCGTACAGGGCCAGGGCCTGTTCTAAGAGTCGGGCCGCCTCCGCTAACTCACCGCTTAGCAGCCGCACGCGGCCCAGCTCCCAGAGGGCGCCAGCCTGCCCGAGCCGGTCACCGAGGCTCTCGTACAGGGCCAGAGCCTGCTCCTGGAGTCGGGCTGCCTCCGCGAACTCACCGGTCAGCAGCCGCACGCGGCCCAGATCGTTAAGGGCGTTGGCTTCGCCGGAAGAGTTGGCTGCGTGGCGGGCGGTGGTGGCGGCGCGTTGGTGGAGTGCGGCCGCTTGGGGCCAGGGGCCTTCCTGGAGTAGGAAGGCGGTCATGGCAGCCGTCAAGTGGATCACGCGGGGTGCCTGGTTCGTGGTGAGGGTGTCGAGGCAGGCGAGGAGGTTGGCGCGTTCGGTGCGCATCCAGTCCAGGGCGCTGGCCCGGTCGGGCACGTCTGGGGCAGCTGCGGGTGGGGGGGTGATCGGGGCGGGACGGGGAGCGCGGGCGAGATACCGGTCTGCTCTCTGGGCGGTGGACTGGTAGTAGTCCAGGAGCCACTCGGTGGCCTGGGCGCGCTCGTCCGGCGGGTCATGGTCCGTGGTGAGAGTGCGGGCGTAGGCGCGCAGTAGGTCATGGGGCTGGTAGCGCCCAGGGGCGATCTCGTCGAGGAGGTGGTCAATGTAGAGGGCCTCCAAGCGGCGCCGGGTGGCGGTGAGTGGGGCGTCGTCGAGGGCGGCCGCGGCGTAGGCGTCGAGGTCAGGGCCGGGATGTAGGCCGATGCGGCGGAACAGGCGCTGGAGGTCGGCGGGCAGGGCCTGGTAAGAGAGAAGGAAGGCGCTGTATACGGCCCGGTTTCCGCCGTCGTCGAGTTCGTCCAGGCGGTCCTGGGCGCCGGCGAACTCGGCGGCGAACCGAGCGATGGACCACGTGTTCTTGTCCTTGTGGCGCAAACGGCCGGCTAGCAGGACGATTGCCAGCGGCAGATACCCGCACAGCCGTACCGCTTCGGTAACCGCGTTCTGCTCGCTGCTGTCCGTGGGGATGCGGTGGCCGCGGGTCGTAAACAATTCGGCTGCCTCGCCGGGGGTGAGCGGGGCGAGGGCCAACGGGTCGGCGCCGTCCAGGGCGATCAGGCGGCGGCTGGTGACCAGGGTCAGACACCCGGGAGTGCTCGGCAGGAGCGGCTCGATCTGGGCGTGGCTGGCGGCATCATCCAGCACCAGCAGCGCGCTCTTGCCCGTGAGCCGGTCGCGCCACAGGTGGGAGCGGCCTTCCAGGGTCGGGGGCAGGTTCTGCGGGTCGATGCCCAGATCGGTCAGCAGCACCGCCAGCACATCGACGGGTTTCGCGGAGGGCAGGTCGGGGGTGTGGGCGTGCAGGTCGTAGAAGAACTGCCCGTCAGGGAACCGCTCGGCCAGCAAGTGAGCGGCGCGGGTGACCAGGGCGGTCTTGCCCACCCCCGGCATCCCGTCGACGGTATACACGTTCACCACCCGACCCCGGGCCGCCGTTGCCAGCAGATACTCCAGCTCGCGCTCGCGCCCGGTGAAGCCCGCAATGTCCTGGGGCAGACCGTGCCTGACCACCGGCCGGGCCCCCGCCGGCGCCTCGTGCACCGTCGTCCGGTACATGTCGCGGGCTGGCATGTTGAGTTCCCCCGAACCGGGGACCGTGCCGTGCTGCTCGACGCGCGAGGTCGACGGCTGGTCCGACGGGGTCAGGCTTTTGGGGCCGGCGGCTCCGGGCGGATGTCTCGCCCGGCGACATAACTCGTGCCGCCATACACGGCGGTGTTCTGGATGACGGAGTACACCCGCTCCCGCTCGCCCGGGTTCAGGGTCGGGGCGAGCTGGTTGTCCAGCAGCCTGCGGAGCTCACCGGCTACCTGCGGGTCCCGCTGCAGTAGCGTCTGCAGATGCAGGCGCCACATGCCCTCCAGAGCCTGCTCGGTATCCGGGTCCTGTGCCCGGCGGGCTTGCAGCACCTGCGTCCGCAGTGTCTCCAGTTCGCCGCCGACCTGCTCGGCTCGCTCCGGGTGGACCCGCCGCCACAAGGCGACCACACCGTCCCGGGCCTGCTTCCAGGCGTCCGTGGCCATCGCCGCCACAAGCGCCGAACCCGCCGCCATCGTCACCGGATCCATCACACCCCCATCATCGTCGCACCAGGCTGCCGTCAGCGTGCCCCACGCCCTCATGCCACGGCCATAAGCCGAAGAGCATCGAACACGGAACAGCCCCGCACGGCCGCTGAATAGCAAGCAAAGGCCCACTGAGACCGCCAACCACACGAGCAGCAGATACTCACCCACGGTCACAACCACAACTGGCCGTACGTGGGGAATCTTCGGTGGCCGCTGTCACTGCGGAGAGGCGGCCGTCGAAGGTGATATCGAAGGCGTTCAGTACGGTCTTCCAGCGGCTGGTCCAGCGGGCCCAGCAAGGGACTCGCGGTCTGAACGGCCAGTGGTCTCTGCCCCGTCGGAAAAGGCGCTGCATGACCTGCGCCGGCGGATCGGCGCGCCCCGTTGAAGGCTGCCGATCATGTTATGGCGTGCGGAACCCCCAGTAACGCCTCAAGAACGGCGCCGAGCGTGCTCCAGTCGACCCTGCTGCACGCCATCATGTCGGTGAGGCGGACGACCTCCACATAGGTGTGCTCAGAATCCGCCGCCTTGCCATGAGCGGCGGCGTCAGACCTCAGCCTCTCGGCCTCCGGATCGGTGAGCTCAAGGGAGAAAAGATGCGCCCGGTGCGTGGAGACCGTGGCGGCAACCTGCCGAGCATGATGCTGTCGCAGACGCTCTGGATCGACCGCGAGCCCGGTCTCCTCCCTCAACTCGTTGACCGCGACACTCCGGGGGTCTGTCATGCCGGCAAAGCTCGACCCGCTCGGCAGCTCGCGCACAAACCCGTCGTCAACCGACCCCGGCGTACGGAACTCACGCACCAGGACGATCTCCGTATCGTCCAGTGGCCCGTTGCGGCGGTAGGCGACCACGCTGGCGATGTCCGGCCGGCTCAGAACCACCTCGTTGCTCTTCAAACGGTCCTCTGAGGCAACGAAGACAACCGCCCGCAACACGGAGAAAAACACGTGCTCGCGGCGCGGACCGACTCGGTGGACCCATTCCTGCCGCGCCTCACGCAGTTCGTTACCTGCGCCTTCGAGCGCGGTCAGCCAGGACTGGAACGCCTCGGTGCGCCAGATCTGCAGCGGGACATGCCGTTGCCCGCCGACGCGGCGGGCACCAGATTCGAGCGTCCCGAGCGCATGGCTGACCGTCTCGGCAAGCGTGTTGGCGAGAGGGACGTGGACCTCACGGGCGTAGTCACGCTGGTATCGGACTCGATCTGCCCATTACCTTCCGAGTAGAGCCCGAACTGGGCTCGTGGCCTCCGGGGCCGGTATGGCTCCTTGCCCCTGTCGTTGATGATCCGGGGGGTGCTGCCGCCGGTCCTGGCGGCACCGGATGGTCGCTGATAGAAGCGTGTCCGCCCGTCGGAGTCCCTAGTACCGTCCGCCCGGAGTCCTTCCAACGCCCCCATTCATCGTTCGTCGTCAGCCCCGGCAAGCCCGGCCCGCGGGGGATCCAGAAGACCACTGCGTCTACCCGATCGCCCCAATACAGTTCCCAGCGCCGCTCGCCGTCGTAGTCGGGCCATCGGCCGCCGTCGCGGGGCTCGGGAACGAAGACGACGAGGCCATCACGTTCACCCCACTGGTCTTCGACTTCGGCCAACGCCTCCGACCGCCAACTGGCGACGTCATCCGAACGCGGCGTTGGCCCGGCGAGAAAAAGACTCGCTCTCCATTGCTCAGGCGGAGTCTCACCCGCGTAGACGACGGTAATCCGGTCCTCCAAAACGACAACCTCCTTGCGAACAATGCGGGCTGTCGACACCGCGATCAGCCTGCCGCGCGCATCCTTGCACCACACCTGTTGTGCTCGGTAGCCTCTGGCTCACCGCTGCCGAACTGCGCGAACGTGGAGCTCCTGCCCACGGCGAGAGAGGCACCCCCAAGAGAAGGCCGGACGGCGTAGCCGGAGAGTACGAGCACGTCGTTGTTGAGGACGGCGTGCGTGTGATCGCCCTGAATGACGACGGCCATGTCGTGCTGGTCGAGGACGCGACTTCTATCTCCAAGAACGTCGTGTCCTGCACCTCCCCGGGGGCGGCATCGGGGGGGGCAGGAGCCACAGGCAGCAGCCGTCCGGGAACTGGAAGAGGAGACCGGCCTGGTTGCGGACGAGACACGTCTGCTCGGCGTCATCGATCCGCTTCCTGCGACCACGGGTGCACGAACCCATCTCTTCCTGGCCACGGGCCTTCGGCCGGGTCGTACACATCGCGACGAGACCGAGATCGGCATGACGGTGCAGCGGTGGAAGCTGGGCGACGCCGTCGAAGCTGTGCGAGTCGGCCGGATCACCGAGGCCGGGAGCGTGGCCGCGCTCCTCCTGGCCGGACCATCCCGCTGACCGGCTCGTACAGCTCATGCCGCTGCTCATTGCTCTTGCCGCGATCGCCGGATCGTCTCCGCCCCTACAGGTGCCGCCTACCGCGTAGGTGCCCGTGGACGGGCCGATGTTCCTAGCGTTTCGGTGGGTTACTGATCTGTTCGGGATGTTGTCGGGAGGAGTGACGGCTGGTGAGCCCCGCGGTAGGCCGGTGGTATGCGGTACGCACAGGGCGGCGGGCTGACCGCCGAGGGACGGAGCTTCAGGGAACAGGTCCGGTTCGAGGCCGGCAAACGGTTCGCGCGGGGTGAGAGGAACGCGGCGATCGCGAAGGAACTGCGGGTGAGTGAGCGGTCGGTGGAGCGCTGGCGGCGGGCCTGGCGCCAGGGCGGCACGGCCGCTCTGGCCTCCGCGGGGCCGCCGAAACTACCCAAACTGACCGATGAGCGGTTCGCCGAACTGGAACAGGACCTGGCCCGGGGGCCGGCAGTGCACGGCTGGGAAGACCAGCGCTGGACCCTGGCCCGCATCCGGTCACTGATCCTCTGGAAGTTCGCTCTGGACGTCTCGCCGGCGGCGGTATGGCGACTGCTGCACCGGCACGGCTGGTCCTGGCAGTCGCCCGCCCGCCGGGCCGTAGAACGCGACGAGCACGCAGTGGAGCTGTGGAAGAGGAATGTGTGGCCGCAGGCGGAATGACTGCGGCGGCGCTGGGAGCCTTCATCGTCTTCGAGGACGAGGCGGGCTTTGGCATGACTGCGTCGCGGGCCCGCACCTGGGGTCGGCGCGGGCAGACGCCGGTGGTGCGGGTGCGCGGCCGGTCCTGGCGCCGCTACTCGATCGCCGCCCTGTGCTGCTACCGGCCGGGCGAGCCCTCCCGGCTGATCTACCGGCCCCGCCGACACCACAAACACCGCGGCACGGGCCGTAACAGTTTTGCCTGGACCGACTACCGCGACCTGATCGTGCGCGCCCACATCCAGCTCAAGGCCCCCATCGTCCTCATCTGGGACAACCTCAACACCCACCGAACCACCGGAATGCGCCAGTACGCAGACGAGCATGACTGGCTCACCATCGTGCAGTTGCCCTCCTACGCACCGGACCTCAACCCGGTGGAAGGCGTCTGGTCACTCCTGCGGCGCAGCCCGCTGGCGAACATCGCCTTCACCGACGACACCCACCTAGAACAAACCCTCCGCCGCGGCCTGCGACACGTCCAACACCGCCCCGACCTGATCGACGGCTGCCTCGCCGGCACCGGACTCCAACTGACCCACCATCCGACAACACCCCGAAAGGATCAGTAGGCGCCGCCATAGGGCCGGTTGCGGAACGCAGCGACCTGTTCGTCCAGGTGCTTGACCATTGCACTGACCTGGGACTTCGACAGCTGCGTGACGCCGAGGGAGGCGGCGAGCTTCTCGACTCGGCGTGTGCTGACGCCGAGCAGGTAGGCGGTGGCGACCACGCTGATGAGGGCCTGTTCGGCCCGACGGTGCCGTTCCAGGAGCCAGCGCGGGAAGTAACTGCCCTGGCGCAGCTTGGGGATCGCCAGCTCAATCGTGCCTGCCCTCGTGTCCCACTCGCGCGGGCGATAGCCGTTGCAGTGGTTGACGCGTTCGTCGCTGACCTGCCCGTACTCGGCGTTGCAGAGGACGTCGGCCTCCGCGCACATGAGTGCGTCGGCGAACGTCTTACCCATCGCGCGCAGCAGATCGGGACTCGCAGCGGCGAGGTCGTCCTCCGTGACGGCGTGCAGGGGCAGACTGTCAGGTGCGGTCATCGTGTTGATCGCCTTCGAGGCTTCGACACCTCGAAGATCAGCCGGTAGCCGTTCATCTATGCGGGCACCATCCCGACGCCGGAGCAAACCCCTGGATCAGGTCGAACCCCTACACCATCTCCATGGACGCAACTCCATGGTGCAATGGGAGAGCTGGCGGCATGCCGCGCGGCGTTGATCATGGTGTGGCGGCGACACGGGCTGGATGTGTGTGAGCCATGATCCGGGGGAGGGGGGTAGGTGATGGCGCCGATCGTATTAGTGCACGGGATCTTCAACCACGTCCGGGGGGTGACACCCGAGACAGCGGGACTGCGCCAGGCGGCGAACTGCCTCCCGGGACTGGCCGAGAGCCTTGGGAAGCTGCAGGTCCAGGTGCCGGAGCTGGTCATGGCCTACTACGCGGATCTGCTGCGGCAGGAGTTTCCGGCGCAGGCGCAGTCGGCCCGCAACGAAGGGGACTTCGAATCCCTCAGCGGACGGCACCGGGTGCAGGCAGCGGAGTGGCTGGTCACCGCGGGCGTACCGATACCAGAGGATCCGCAGAACGTGGGGCTGGCACCGCTGCGGCAGATGCTCGGCTGGCTGATCGACGAACGTAGCAGGAACCGCTTGGGCGCGGCAGTGCGAGAACAGCTGATCCGTCGCCTTGAACGCGTCATCGTCACGAATCTGCGGGAGGTGGAAGCCTACACCTCCTGGCCGGAGCGGCGGCGTCTGGTGCGGGACCGCGTGGCCGCAGTGATCAGGCGGGAAGGGCCTGCGGTGGTGATCGCGCACTCGCTGGGGTCGTACATCACCTACGAGACCCTGCACGCCCGCCCGGAGCTGGAAGTGCAGCTGCTGGTGACAGTGGGCTCGCCGCTGCGGATCCCCTCGCTGGCACGCCGACTGGACCCGGGGCTTCGCGCGGGGCGCGGGGCACGGCCCGCGGGAGTGGAGCGGTGGGTGAACATCGCCGATGTCGGTGATGTGGTGGCGGTGCCGCCCAGGCTGAGCGAGATGTTCCCGGTCGACCAGGACGAGACCTGCGACAACGGCCTGGGCTTCCACGGATTCAGCAGCTATCTGGCGAACGGGCTTCTCGCGGCCGCCATTGCTCCGTACATTTCCTGATAAGCCTTCAGCTGCGGAGCCGTAGGCCACGCGGAGGCATTGCCGGGGCCTTGCCCGGCCGGCGCGGCTGCGTGGATGGCCGTACGTGCGCGGATGGAGGCCGCCGCAGGCAGGCGGGCGAGAGGGAAATCCGATGGTACGGGCACTAGTGGCGGGCGTGGGAGACTTCCCCGATCCATATGTGAGTGAAGACGCCCAGGCCGATGGCATCACCGCGTTCGGGCCGCTCCCGGCCGTCAGGGAAGCAGTCCGGGAGCTTACTTCCGCCCTGGAACGAACCGGCGCCCTAACGGGCGGAGACCCGCTGCTGGAGGGCGACAAGGGGGAGTTCCTGCGACGGTGGGAGGACTTGTGCGAGCAGGCCGGCGATGGGGAGCCTCTCGTCGTGCACTTCGCCGGTCACGGCGTCCAGGCCAGCCGTACCGGCAACCTATACCTGGCCACGGCCGGCGGCGAGGCCCGCGGGCGCCGGCTGGTCGACACCTGCGTCAGCTTCGCGCAGCTCCTAGATGAGGCCGAGAACGACGACCGGCCGGTGTTGTTCCTGCTGGATGTGTGCGAGGCCGGTCAGGCCATCCTCTGGCAGCAACTCACCGACCTCGCCGCCCACCGCCAGCAGGACACACCTAGGAACGTGTGGATCATCGGGGCCTGCGCCAGCAGCGCCATCACCTACGGCGCCCGCTTCACGACCGCCACCGCCGAGATCCTGCACCAACTCGCCGACGGCGACCTCGACATCACCCCAACCCTGGAATACCTGTCCGTGCAGGACCTCGCCGCCGCCGTCGACCGCCAGCTCGCCCGTAGTGACCTCGCCTCCGGACGCCCCCGCCAGGCTCTGATGCGCACTCCGCACGTCACGGCCGACCCTGGGCCCCAGCCGTTCTTCCCCAACCCCGCCTACACCACCGACCCGCAGGCCAGTTTGCTGTCCGGCGTGGACCCAAGGCTGCGCGAGTTTGCCCTTGGCTGTGCACCCGGCCTGGACCCGCTCCACTTCGCCACCCGTGCCGCCGGCACCCCCACGGCAAGCGACATCCTCTTCTGCGGCCGCCGCTCCCCACTGGACCGCATCCAGGCATGGTCCAACACCACCGGCCCCGGCCGGGACCGGCTCCTGGTGGTCACCGGTAGCGAGGGCAGCGGCAAATCGGCACTGCTCGGCATCACCGTCTGCCTGCTCCACCCCGACCTCGAATCGCTCGGCGACCGCATCGCACGAACGGTTGAACACTTCACCCCCCGACAGCCCCAGACTGTCCTGGCTGTCCATGCCCGCCAGCTCACCCTCCAGCAGATCACCGACTCCCTGCGCCGCCAACTGAACGACCAGCAGCACACCACCGGCCCGCACCGAGCCACGACTAGCGCGTCATCAGCAAAACCAGTCAGCCCAGATGCCTCAGAACAGGCAGACGCAGCAGAGCTCCTGCGGGAGCTACGGACATCCGGCGACGTGCTGATGGTCCTGGACGCCCTGGACGAGGCCGGTGACCCGGCCGCCGTGCTCGAAAAGCTTCTCTTGCCCCTGGTCGCCACAGACGCCAGCACAGACGGCTCCGGCTGCCACGTCATGATCGGCACCCGAAAATGGTGGGACACCCTGCCCGCCTTGCGCCATCACCTCAACCAGCACCCCGGCGCAGAAATCGACCTCGACCCCGCCACCGACCACGATCGCCAGGTTCTCAGCGACGACCTCGACGCCTACCTGCGCAAGCTCCTGCCCCGCCGCCGCTACCCGCGCGACACGGTCCGCCACATCGCCGACCGAATCGCCCGGTACACCGACCACGGCGCTTTCCTCGTCGCATCCCTCTACGCCCACCATCTCCTCACCACACCCGAACAAGCGCCCACCAGCCCACCCCGCACCATCACCGAGGTCTTCGACCTCCATATCGAGTCCCTCACAGCGAACGACCCGTGGCTCCGGACCGTCCTGGACGTCCTCGGCCAGGCCCGAGGCCAGGGCATGCCCCTCGACCTCATCCACACGGCAGCCCTCGACTTCCATCGCCATGGCTCTCACCAGACCGCACCCTCGCTCACTTCCACCCGCCGCGCCCTCACCAAAGCCGCCTTCTACCTCCGCACCACTCCCGACACCGACCACCGCACCCTCTACCGCTACTTCCACCAGGCCCTCACCGACCACACCGCCTCTCGCACCGATTCCAGCGCTGTCCACCGTGCGCTTCTTGGCACCATTCCCACCACCGAGAACGGTGCCCCTGACTGGGCCCGCGCCCACCCCTACCTGCAACGCCACGCGGCCGACCACGCTGTCGCGTCTGGTGACGGGGCTCTCGACCAGCTCCTCACCGACCCGCGCTACCTACTCCACGCCGACCCCGACACCCTGGCCCCCCACCTCCTGCGCGCCCGCACGGACGAGGGCCTGCTCCGCGCCGACATCTATCGCACCACCGTCACCTACGACCCGCGCCGCCACCGAGCCCAGGTACGCCGCGACCTACTCGCTCTTGATGCCGCGGCCTGGCAGCAAACCAGCCTCGCCCGCACCATCACCCACACACCACTCGCCGGACAGCCCATTCCCCCGACCCCGGTGTGGGCGACCCGCCGAACCCACCACGCCCGTCGGCACACCCTCACCGGCCACACCGGAGAAGTGCATGCGATCGCCGTGATAGCCGACCAGAAAGGTGTCCCTCTCGCGGTCACCGGTGACGATGACGGCACCGTGCTGGTCTGGGATCTGGCAGCCGGAGTCCGCCGGAGCACCCTTACCGGCCATATCGGCAGAGTGCGTGCGATCGCCGTGATAGCCGGCCCGACCGGCGTCCCCCTCGCGGTCACCGGCGGTGAAGACGGCACCGTGCTGGTCTGGGATCTGGCAGCCGGAGTCCGCCGACACACCCTCACCCGCCACACCAGTTCGCTCCTATCGGTCGCCACGGTGACTGGCCCGGATGGCATCCCTCTCGCGGTCACCGGCGGCGGCGACGCTGTAGTCGTTTGGGACGTATCGGCCGGAGTCCGTCGGCACACCCTCACCGGCCCCGGCGACAGAGGACTAGGAGTGGCTGATCTGCACGGCGCCCCGCTCGGCTTGAGCGACAGTTGTTATGTATCGGCCACCAGCGGACGCAACGACACACTACTGAGGGTTGCCACGGTGGCCGGTCCGGACCACACGCCGCTCGCCATCACCAGCAGCTTTGACGGCACCGTGATCGTCTGGGACCTGGCAACCGGAGTCCGCCGACACACCCTCACCAACCACACCGGCAACGTATCTGCGCTTGCCGTGGTAACCGATCCGGACGGCACCCCACTCGCTATCACCGCTGGGTACAACGAGGCGATTGTCTGGGATGCGGCGGCTGGGGTCCGTCGGCACACCCTCACCGGCCACACCGGCGAAGTGCACGAGGTTGCCACGGTGACTGGTCCCGACAGCGCCCCCCTCACGGTCACCGCCGACGACGACCCTGTAGAGGTGTGGGAGTTGGGGTCGGCCCGAATCCGCTGGCATACCTCCACCGAGCGCACCGGTACATTGCACGCGATTGCCGCGGCGGCCGGGCCGGACAGCACTCCGCTCGCCATCACCAGCGACCATGACGGCAATTTGATCATCTGGGATGTGGCTGCCGGAACCCGTCGACACACCCTCACCTGCCCCGGCGAAGTCCATGCGGTTGCTGTGATAACCGACCCGTACCACATCCCCCTCGCGGTCACCGGCGGCAACGACGGCACCGTGACCGTCTGGGACCTGAAAACCGAAGCCCACCGGCACACCCTTACTGGCCACGCCAACAGAGTGCTAGCGGTTGCTGTGGTGGCCGACCCGAAAGGTGTCCCTCTCGCGGTCACCGGCGGCATGGACCGCTCCGTGATGGTCTGGGATGTGGCGGCCGGCGTCCGTCGGCACACCCTCACCGGCCCCACTGACAGCGTGCGTGCGGTTGCCGCGGTGACCGACCCGGACGGGGTCCCTCTCGCCATCACCGGCGGCAACCGCGGCTCCGTGATGGTCTGGGATCTGGCGGCCGGAGTCCGCCGGCACACCCTCACCGGCCACACCAACAGAGTGAGTGCGGTTGCCGCGGTGACCGACCCGGACGGGGTCCCCCTCGCCATCACCGCCGACTACAACGGCACGGTAATCGTCTGGGATCTGGCGGCCGGAGCCCGCCGGCACACCCTCACCGGCCACACCGGTTCGCTACACGCGGTTGCCCCGGTGGCCGGTCAGAACGGCGCCCTGCTTGCCATCACCAGCGGCAATGACCACGACGTGCTGGTCTGGGATGTGGCGGCCGGAGTCCGCCGATACACCCTCACCGGCCACACCCGCAGAGTGCTAACGGTTGCCGCGATGGCCGACGCCGACGGCGTCCCCCTCGCGGTCACCGGCGGCACCGACCGCTTCGCGCTGGTCTGGGACCTGACAACCGGCCTCCGTCGGCACACGCTCACCGGCCACGCCGGTCCGCTACATGCGGTCACCTTGGTGGCCGGTCCGGACGGCGCCCCACTCGCCATCACCGGCGACTACCACGGATCCGTGCTGGTCTGGGATGTGAAGGCCGGAGTCCACCGGCACACCCTCACCGGCCACACCGACAGAATCCTAACGGTCGCCGCAGTGGCCGGTCCGGACGGCGCCCCGCTCGCTGTCACCGCCGACTACAGCGGCACCGTAATCGTCTGGGACCCGGACAAGGGCAAGGAGGTGCACCGCTGCCATCTGCCCTACGGCGTATGGCGAGTAGCCGCCGCCGGGGCAGGCTTCATCGTTGCCTACGGAGCGGAAGTCGCGTACTTCGAGCTGCCACGAAGCCGCAGCGCAGGCGATGTCGGAAGGGTGTAGTTCCTCCACACCCAAGGGAGAAAGCAAGGGGTCTGGGTTCACACGGCGATTGCGCTGGCACGTGGACACAACTCGCAGGAGGGGAGAGGTCCTTGCTTCTCACCTACCTTCTGATGTTCGCCCCTTCTGCAGGGTGTGCCGTGGTCACGTAGTTCATCGCGGTCGTGGAGGACAGCCCGAACAGCCTCATGATCTGCACGGGGTCGCCGCTCTCGTGGGCTTCGTCCAGGATGCGGTCGACGCGGAGTTGGGTGGCGTGTATGCCACCCAACTGCTGTAGAAGGCGGTGTAGGTGGGCTTCGGTGATCGGAGGTTTGCGGTAGTCAGCCGCGGTCCGCTGGCTGAGCAGAAGGTGGGGGTTCTGGGTCCGTGGCCACCGTTCGTGCCGCTCTCTCAGCCAGTCGCTGAGCACGCGGTGGGTCAGCTCGTCCATGAAGAGGTATCGGCGGGTGGCACTGCGCACGTCGATACGAGCGTTGGCCATGTCGACCTGAGCCAGTTGAAGCTGCCGGACGGTGGTCGGCGTCATCGCGTGGACGGCGATCAGCACGATGATCACGCGGGTGAGGTGGTTCTCGGCATGCTCAAAGATCCGGGACAGCAGACCGGTGGGGAGTGAGGCCGGCGGGCGCTGGTGCCCGGGAATGCTGATGCCGCGCGTCGGGTCACGGAAGATGAGCCGTTCTTGGAGCAGTGCGCCGAACAGGCTGCGCAGGGCGACGTGCCGGTCCTGTGCCGTGGTGCCGGTCACGTCCTTCAAGGCAGTTGTGATGGCGGCCTTCGTCACCTCGCGCAGGCTCGTGTACTCGCCTGTCCACCGGGTCAGTACGGGGGTGAGGTAGCCGACGTACTTGCGGATCGTGGACCAGTCCAAGGCCCGGTGCTCCAGTCGTCCTTCACCTCTGAGGACGGCCACCCAGCGATCGACGTCGCCGCGGAAGTCGTCCGGAGCCTCGGTGACCAGGCGTCGGACGGCGGTCTCGTGCTGACCAACGGCAGGGGCAGGAAGCGGAACGAGCAGGCCGCACGAGTCGAGGAAGGCGGCGGTGCGTGGGCCGCAGGAACATGACGTGTCTCGGGTGAGAGCGCCGACGTCACGCTCGTCGATCGGGGCTGCGGCTCCGAGCCAGGACACCAACGCCCTTAACGTTCGGCCGACTTGCTTCTTGGTCGACTCGTTCCACGAGTGCCTTCTGGCGTACTGCGTCAGCTGTTCCAGGACGCTGGCGGCCTGCGGTGTCAGCGAGGGCAGTTCGTGCCCGTCGATCGAGATGCGGCTCCAGTCACGCTCGACGTCGAACAGCGGGAGCTGACCGGGGAAGGCGAGGTGCTCGGAGACCGGCTGGGGTTTCGGGCGGGCGGCCTGCTGGGCCCGCCTTCGGCCCGGCCGTCCCTGCGGGGTGTAACCGAGTGCGCGGGATGCGCCGCCGACGCCCAGGGCGAGGACGCCGCCGAACCACAGCTGGATCGGTGCGTCGGGTCCGTGGTGATGAATGTGGACCCGGCAGCCCCGGCAAAGGCCCTGTTGAACAGGCACGACGCGGCGGCACTTCGTGCACAGACCGAGGGGGTACTTGGCCTCCCATCGGATGCATGCCGGACAGACGGTGTTGCGCCACCATGTACCGCATCCACGGCAGCTCTTCGGCTCGCCCACGGCCATCAGTTGGGTGGAAGCAGCCGACCGGAGGAGCGTGTGGACCGGGGCTTGGGCCGCGGCGCTTCTGCATCCGGCGCATCGTCACCGACCGCGCGAAGGGCTTGCTGCTCGGGCACGGCGGCGGCGATCGGCTCCGGCTGGAGGAGTTCGTCCACGGTGCAGTTCAGCGCGGCGCAGATCTTGTCGAGATCATCGAGCCGGACACTGACCGGGGTGCCTCCCCACAGCGCGGCGACCTCACTCAGCGAGGGCGTGAAGCCGACCTCGGCGAAGGCCCGCTGGAGCTGGACCGGCCGCCAGATGTCCCGTTGAGCCGCAACCCACCGCAGGTTCCATTTCATCGAAGACTCCCCGTGCTGGTGATCAAACGCTGGGCGGCCCGGGTGGCGGCCGCGGTGTAGATCCGCTCCGGGCCCGCGAGTTCGGGATCGGAATGCGCAGTGCCGATGTACCGGACCGTGGTGCTGCTCCACTCGTGTCCGAGCAATCGCTGAACCTCCCACAACGTCATGCCGCGCTCGTAGTTGTGCGTGGCGCTCGCGTGCCGTACGAGGTGGGGGAACAGGTGCGTGACCGGGCCTTGGAGGTAGAGCCCGCTCGCAGTCTTCAGCACCGCCCGGAACGTGGATGGCGTGACCGGGTTGCACGGAGCATCCACGCCCAGCTTCACCGAGGCCACGGGGAGCCGCTCCGATGGCCACAACGGGGCCTGCGGATGTTCCGGGTCATCGGGGAACAGGCCCCGGATCTCCTCGACGTACCACCACAGCAACTCGCGGCCCTCGGCGAAGAGGTACGCCCCCCGGTCCCGGGAGCCCGAGCCGCGGGCGCCCTTTCCGTGGATGAGGAATCGGCCCCACTGGCCGTGGTGCCAGAAGACCTCGTTGAGCCAGACCAGGCTCAGTTCGGACGCCCGCGCCCCAGACAGGTAAGCAATCTTGCTCATCACGTAGTCGCGGGCGGCGACCGCGTACTTCCGGGCCTCGGGCAACGACGTCCGCCACCGCCGGAAGAAGTCCGTCATGGCCTGTGCCGAGGGCGGGATGCGCAGCCCGAAGTCGCCACGGTGCCTAGGGCGATTGAACGGATCGACCGGCGACTCCACCATCGCCCCGAAGGCGCGAGCGATCTCGCCCGCGTACCGCTGCTCCAGGAAGGCGAAGTACGCGTCGATGCGCGTGATCTTCTGCCGTGTGGTGCCCCGGGCTCGCTCCCCAGGGCCGGCGAAGTAGTTGTCCAAGTGGCGCGGAGTGATCCGCCACGGCGCCAACGAGTAGTAGTCGCACAGCTCGATGACCGGCTTGATCAGCTGGTCGAGGGTGCTCGGGGCCAGCCCTGCCGCGTCCCGCGCCCACCGGTACTCGGCGAGCGTGTCGAGGAAGAATCCCCCCCTCATCCTCCAGGCGCGCCTCGGCCTGGCGCCGGCGCTGCAGCGTCACCACGTCCGCGAGACCCAGCTCGCGGACGGCGGGCACGGGGACTGGGCGGAGCGTGGGAGTCCGGGAATCGGCCACGAACGAGCAAGTTACGCGACTAACTCCTGGATTCCAGGAGTTAGCGACAGAATCCCCCACGAGCGGGTGACGCGGGGCGCAAAGCCCCGACCAGCTCAGACAGTTGTGGTAAGCGCAGGATCCCCATCAGGAACCCACGCGTACTCCAGTAAGGAACATACAGAGGCCGCGGCCCGTGAATTCCTCGGGCGCCTCGACATACCTCATCAGGCGGCCCCCCGCCCAGCCGTGACGTCGCTGCCGCAGAATTCGGCCAGCTCCGACTGGAGCTCGCGCAGTGCCTCCGTGGCCGGCCCGAGAGCGTTTTGGGCAGCCGCGAACTGCGGCCAGGCACGTACTGCGTCGCCGCTCACGTACTGCCGGGACATCTCGCTGTCGGCGTCCGTGGCAGCAGGGTTGAGGCCAGAACGTTGGTTGCAGTAGTCGATCCAGGACGGTCGCAATTCATCAAGCCTCGTGACCGCGGCCACGGCCTCACTCAGCATTAGGGCTAGCGGCTGATTGGGGTTGATGCTGTTGGCCAACTCCCGCAACGCCGCGCTCACCGCCCCGCTGTCGTACACCGCCTCGGCCACATGGGAGTCCGGATCGACTCTGGTGGCGCTGCCAAGGAATGGCGTACGGGTCGCCACGGCTACCTGCGCGCGCCACGCCATCTGCCGTTCCCGCCGCAACGCCTCGTGGTTGAACCAGTCGGGCATAGGTCCCCCTCGCCGGTGCACGCCTTGGTGCCTGTCTACCGGAACGTCGGTGCCGGCCACAACACGGTCTGCCCGATCACTGGCCCCGGGCACTCGACGGGACGGCGTGTCTTCATGCCTGATCGCTCCAGGGTGGTGTGGGGGCGCCGTCGGGGTCCAGCCCGTGCGGCCACCGCGCTGAGGGGTTGACCAGCCAAGCAAGACCAGCGTCAGCGGTCTGGCGGTATAGGACCTCGGCGCCACCTCGGTCTCCTACGGCTTCGCGCAACCGGGCTAGTGCGGCCAAAGCGGAGGCGTTTCCGGCATCCGCGGCCCGGAGATAGAGCGACTCCGCTCCTTCCCAGTCTCCGGACTCTTCCCCTCCCCGAGCTGAGCTGAGCAGTGGAAGGACGTCATCGATGTCCGCCGAGAGGGCGAGGCGTTCGGCTTCGTCACGATCACCTGCCGCAAGCCGCGTCTCGACGAGGCGGAGCAGGGAACGGGTGTCGCCGAGCTCGGCGGCCTGACGGTAGAGCGATTCGGCACTGGCGAAGCCGCTCGTGGTCTCCCGCATGCGGGCCAGTTCCCGCAAAGCGAAGGTGTCACCAGCCGCAGCCGCATCCTGCGCAAGCTGCACAGCGTTTGCGAAGTCGCCAAGATCCTCCAACGTCCAGGCGAGTTCGGCCAGGGCGAGTCCATCGCCGTGGCGTGCTGCCTCCCGTGCGAGGACCTGGGCGCTGTCGAGCTCGCCTGCTTCCTGTCGCATGCGGACCAGCTCCCGGAGCGCGGATGTGTAGCCGGCGTCAGCGGCTGAGTAGGCGAGGTGCTCTGCCTCCTCCCTGTTACCGGTCTCTTCCCTGAGCCGGGTAAGGCGGACCAGTCCTTGATCATCGCTTACTTCGACAGCCCGCCGGCGCAGATGACGGGTCCATTGCAAGCGATACCGGTCGTCGGCCGCGTCAGCGAGGCATTCGAGATCTTCCGCAATTGTGAGGTGGTTGTAGCTGGCGAGCCAAAAGGAATTGGGAGGGCACACGAACTGACGAGCCCTGCTGCCGGTCAACACGAGATAGTCCGTAAGTCGGTAGGTGGGGCCGACCGGCTGGACCGGTGCAATAGGTCGAGCTGGGCGGCTGGGAGCACGCATTTGTGGGCGCTGCCGAATACGTCGCAGGGGCGCCGCTTCTGGGACGAGGGAGCGGGTCAGTTCGGCGATCGTCTGCTCCGCCCAGTCTTCGGTGAGCATGCCGTGTGCCGTGTGGCTGAGGTAGTCGACCGCCGCTTCGATGAGGAAGGACTGAGGCAACGGGCTGGCGACGCCGAGGCGGCAGGCATCCATCGCGGCCTCCAGTACCGCTCTGGCGGCTGGCGTCGCCGTTCTGTAGTACTCCAGCAGTCGCGGGCCAACCGCAAGGTACTGGGTGAGCTGGCCCTCTGCACCGGCGTGCGCGACGGCTTCGGCCAACTGCGGATCATCGAGGGCGCCTTGAATGGCGGCCGGGCTCAACGCGAACGGGTCGAATCGGCCGGGTACCAACATGGTTCGGCCGGACAGCAGCCGTCGGGCCATCTCGTGCAGATCGGGCGCGTCAGACGGTGGCGGGGCGGTCAAGTTGTCCAGGTGCGTGGGCCAGATCGTGCCCAATACCAAGACTGGCCCGCGGTCGAGCTGGACGAGCAGGTGCTGCAGGGCGTATGCGACCCGCTCCCCGAGCTCGGGTGAAAGCAGGTAGTGCTGAAGTTCGTCGAGCCACACCACCGTGCGCGGCTCCACGCGGTCAATTCCACCCAGGACCGCCTCGGCTGGCGTGGGATTGAAAGGGTGCCACAGTCGCCACCCTTGTTCCGTGAGCGGCTGGATGGCCTCCCAGCACGCCCGCGACTTACCGGTGGAGGAGTGACCAGTCACGACCAGCATCTGGCTACGTCCTGCAGCGGCGTCTCGTACCGCGTCGGCGAGCGAGTTGTCGTGTTGCACCTGGGCGCGGTGTGATCAGCATGCGCCGATCCTGTCAGCGCGGCCCCAGGTGCGCCTCGGGTTTCCATGAGGGGTGACGCAACACCTTCGGCGCCGGCGCCAAACCGTCCGGATGAGCAGCGTGTGCTACTCCAGTACGCCCAGCTCGGTGTCGGGCTGGCAGTGCGGGCAGGCAACGACTCCCTCGGCCAGCGCGCGGCGCGCCTGGTCCCGGTCCGCGCCTCGTGACCGCTTGCCCGCCATATGGCAATCGCCCCGGTGCACATACACCGGGGCGCGCCCGCTCAGGCCCAGTTCGATGAGCCAGTCCGGGTTCGGCGGCCGGGCCTGCTCGCCGCGGATCCGCTCGATCTCTCGCCGTTCCTCGTCCGCGATCCACGTGCGGGTGCGTGCCAGGTCGCGTTCCTGCACGCGTTCCAGGAAGCGGAGCACGTCGATGCGCCGGATCTCTGTCATCAGCTGAGCCGGTAGTCCCGCCAGCCGGTGCCGCTGGCTCGTACGACGGCCCCGGCCTGTTCAAGGCGGCGCAGCTGGTACAGCACGGAGGAGGGGCTGGACAGCCCGACGGCGCGACCGATCTCCCGGACGCTCGGAGCCTCACCCTGATCGAGGATGTGGGCGCGGATGCAGGACAGGACTGCTTGCTGCCGGTCGGTTTCTCTGTCAAGTTCAGCATGTTGAAGCATGATGCAACGTGCGAGGGCCGACAGCTGGTGTGCTGACGGCCCTCAAGAGACGCAGAGATCAGTGGCGCTCCAGCTCTTGCGGTGTCTCCCGCAGAGGCATCATGAGCCTTCTGACAGGTCGCTTGGTGTCAGACGTCAACAAAACGTGCAGCCCTGCTGTTACTGCCGCGACGATGTTCACGACAATCATGAGCAGAGTCGACCCTGCTTGCATCGCGAAGAGGGCGATCGTCGTCAGCAGCACCAAGGAAGCCGTGGTGGCCAGTGCACGGGTCCTGGCGATCTGCACCGTTGGAACGGGCCGGGAGCGCTCGCTCACGGGATCTGGCATCTGCGGAGACACAGGTTCAGGGGCGGGGTGGGAACCGGAAGTAGCGTCGTGCTGGGCGCCTGAGATCTCGACAGTGTTGTGTTCGCCGCCGTTGACGTTCACGACGACATGCTGGGGCTGATTGCGGTCAGGTGCCTGCTGCGCGACGATTTCCGCGTCCTCGATCACCGAGTCGATGCGCGCGGCCTCGGCCGGGCTTTCGTGCATCCTTTGCAGAGCCTGCATGAACGACGCAACGCGCTCCTCCTCGGAGCGGATCGCTTCCTTGTCATTGTCCTTGTTCACTACTCCTCCTCCCCGCTGATCTGTCCGTCGGCCGTATCCCGAAGCTTCCGCAGGCCGTCACGCGTGTAGCCCTTGACCGCCCCCTCCGACACCCCCATGTCGTTGGCGGCCTCCTTGACGCTCTTTTGCCTGATGAAGCGCAGATGGACCGCTTCACGTTCCCGAGGTGACAGCGCCTGGAGGGCTTGACCGAGATAGATCCGGTTGACGATCTCCTGGTATTCGTCACGGTCATCTGGGACGTCGTAGTCGCCGTGGTGGCGGCGTTGCTCGTTCGCTCCCTCCTGTCGCCACCACTTTGTGCACTCGTTACTGACCTTATTGGCGTGATGTCGCAGGGGCTGACAGGTCTTGGTTTTCGCAGTAGGCCGGTCATATGAGGTATCCGCAAGGGGGTGGGCTGACCGCGGAGCGACGGGTGTTTCGCGAGCACATCCGGATGCAGGCGGCCGAGTTATTCGCCCTCGGACACGACAATGCCGCCGTTGCTGGGCAGTTACGTGTCAGCGTGCGATCGGTACAGCGGTGGCATCAGGCATGGGAGCACGGCGGAACACCGGCTCTGGAGTCGAAGGGGCCGGCGTCCAGGCCCAGGCTGAGTGAGGCACTGTTCGAGGTGCTTGACCAGGAGCTGGCCAAGGGGCCGGTCGCGCACGGCTGGCCGGATCAGACCTGGACGCTGGCGCGGATCAAGACGCTGATCGGGCGCCGGTTCCACAAGAGCATGACGCTGTCGGCCATCGCGCAGATGCTGCACCGGCACGGCTTCAGCCACCAGGTCCCCGCCCGCCGCGCGATCGAGCGCGATGAACAAGCCGTCACCGGCTGGGTGAAGGAGACCTGGCCCCAGGTGGGAACGCCGTGGCGGCGCTCGGGTCCTGGCTCTGCTTCGAAGACGAAGCAGGCTTCTCGATGACGCCGCCCACCGCCCGCACCTGGGCCAGACGTGGCCACACACCTACCCTTCGGGTGCGGGGACGCTCCCAGCGCCGCATCTCCATTGCCGCTCTGGCCTGCTACAAGCAGGGCGAACGCTCACGCCTGATCTACCGGACCAAGCGGCACGGCGACCACAAACGGGGCGGCAGACGCAGCTTCACCTGGACCGACTATCGCGACCTACTGACCGCCGCCCACCAGCAGCTCGGCAGACCGATTGTGCTCATCTGGGACAACTTGAACGTGCACAAAGACCGTCGGCTGCGGGAGTTCATCGACACCCAAGACTGGATCACCTGCTACTTCCTGCCGGCCTACGCACCCGACCTCAACCCCGTCGAAGGCATCTGGTCACTACTTCGACGCAGCAGCCAGGCCAACACCGCGTTCACCGACCCCGACCACCTCATGAGCACGCTTCGACACGGTCTCCGCCAGATCCAGTACCGCAGCAACCTCATCGACGGATGCCTCGCCGAAACCGACCTCACCTTGACGACATCCCGCCAACAAGGTCAGTAGTCGCAATCCGGTAGGCATAGCTCATGCGGTTGCCGTCTCTGAGCCGGTGCCAATGAAGGCGGAGCCCGGCGAAGACGTCATTGACGATTTCCTCAGCGATCTGCCGCGGGATCCCGCGGCGAATGAGGAAGCCCTCCATCACGCCGCCATGTTCGCGGAACAGATCAATTACTTCGTTGTCGTACTGTTCCTTCTCGTTCACTGGGTCTGTTCACCCACCGCGTGGTCGTCCCGGCCCTGGTTGCTCGGCAGGGTAACGGGGCCGGTGCTGGCGCCTGAGCCGAGAGCTAGCGGAGACACCGGTGAGCTCGTGCGGTCACTGTGTTGTGACAGCGAAGTGCCGGTCGTCGTCGAATCGCTGGGGGAGTCGACGCCTTGCGGGACCGGGGCATAGCGGATAGCCCGGGTGCGGCCGCCCTCTTCGGTCTCCATGAAGTCGATGCCGGGCTTCAACATGGGGATGACGTTCGTGGTGGCCGCGTTGCGCTCGCGTTCGAGCTCGATGGCCGTGCGGCTCTTGGTCCGCTCGGTCATGTATCCCCAGAAGCCTCCGCCGCGGCGGAAGAAGCTTGTGGCGATGTCCAACAATCCCATCTGGATCACTCGCTCTCGTGGCCGACGTTTTACCAGTCATAAGTCGAGTGCGAGCAGATCGGTGGGGGGCAGCCTTCAAGATTTTTTGGACCACACACCCAGGAACTGCGCTCCGGCAGCTGTCACGTGACGAGCAGGTGCTGACAGTGCCGCACGGATTGTCTCCGAGCGCGCTCAGCGCGCCGGTGGCCGCGGCTGGGTCGGCAGGGCACGGAGGTTGTCCGCCCGCTCGACCAGCTGGAGTCGGATCTGTCGATTCTCCATCTGTGCTTGGTGAAGCGCCCGGACAAGGATCTCGTTGGCCGTCTTGAGTTCCTTGATCTGTTTGACGTCCCCGGCATGCTGTTCCCTGAGTTTCACCACTCGGGCGCGGAGCCGTTTTTCGCTGTCGGGAATCTCTCCGCGGGTGCGGACGTGTTCGTAGAACTCGTTCTTCAGGTTCTGGTGTCGTTGGGTCAGGGCGTTGCGGGGAACACTGGCTTCGGTCGCCAGGGCGACGATGGTGAGGCCTCCGTTGGAATGGACGGGCGATCCGCTGAGGATGCGGTCCATAGCCGCGCGGATGCGGTCGCGTTCGTCGATGGCGGGGGTCATGCGGATGCCTCCGGCTGGGTAATGTGGTCGCGGTGGTGCTTCTCGGCGAGGTCTCGGAGCCGTTGGGCGTGGACCTGCAATCGGTGAGCCAGCGGGACGGGGACGAGATCAACGGGCTGCTTCTCCAGGACCTCGGCCTGGGCGATGAGCTGGTCGGCGTGGTGGTCGGTCCGGCTGACGTTCGCGCAGGTGGGCTGGCAACGGTCCAGGGTGGGTGCGTCACGACGGTCGGCGAGCCGGTGACAGAGGGCCTTCTCCCGGTTGTAGACACACATCAGGTAGGCGCGTGGGTTGTCGTGGACGGCCAGGGAGGTGTCCTCCAGAACGGCGCGGGCGGCCCGGAGGGTGAAGATGGTGCCGGCGAAGGCGGGGGCCTGGTTGGCGGCGTGGATCGCGCGCCGTGCGGCGGGGCCGGAGATGCCGACGCCGTCGGCGAGGTCTTCGTGGAGGGTACTGAGGGTGTCCGCGGTGGCGCGGGCGGTCTCGACGTCGAGGAGCTGGTGGATGCCGTCCCGGCTGCGGGAGGCGTATCCGGAACTGATGGAAGTGCGCAGGTGGCCGTACTGAATCGCGAGGGCGACCAGCCCGCCGGGACGGCGGGCGATGTGCCAGGCGAGCGTCCTTCTGAATCGATCCGTTCCGATCGCTCCGTTTCGGTCTGCGGGCACGGCCTCGTGCGGTCGATCGAGGGATTTGGCGAGATCAGAGGCCCAGACGGCGAAGTTCTCGACCCGATCGCGCCAGGAGCCGACGGTCACCGAACCCACGAAAGTGCGCTTGGTGTTGAAGTCGTGGGCGGCGCCGTCGAAGAGCAACGCACCTTCGGGGACGATGCGTTCCAGGACACGGATGGTGCTGACCACCGGGGCGATGGCAACCCAGGGGACATCGCGAAGCTCGCCTTCGGAGCGGTGGTTCCCGTTCTCGTCGATGGCCGTCTTGTAGACGTGTCCGTGAATGAGGTGCCGACCGGATTCGGGGTCCGGGCAGCACCCTGTCGTCAGCCCGAGAACCTCCCCGGGCCGCATTCCTGTCAGATACGACAGGACGATGAAAGCGGCTGTGCCCAGGTGCCGCATCATGGCCGCGGCCTCGGTGAAGTCCAGCGACTGCTTCCACGGCTTCCCCTCGATCAGGCCGGTGACGGGTGTGTCCAGCGGGCATCCGCCGGGGTTGCTCAGCATGTACTGCTCCAGCCCCATCCCTCCGCTTCGGCTACTGACGACACTGTTGGTCTGGCCGTGAGAGGCGCCAATGGTGCCGGCGATGTAGGTGAGGGCGAAGCGCCGACCGCCCGGATGGTCATGGGTGGGGATGGGCTGGCCCCGGTCGACCAGATCGTTGAAGTAGGTCCTGAGCAAGGCCCGTGAAGCGGGTGTCGGCTTCACCTCAGCGACTCGCGCGGTCAGCCGCCGCTTCTCGGCCCAGGCCGCGAGGATGTCGTCGGCGAAGTCCTCGACCACCCGCAGAGCCCAGATGAGCAGGGGCCCCATGGTGGCGGGAGAAAGCGGCTCCGTGCTGTTCTCTCCGCCGGACGACGTCGCCGCAGGAAGGTAGTCGTCGCGGCCTTCACGGTTCCAGGGAGGTTCGGCGATTCCTCGCGGGAGCACGCTGCCTTCGTCGAATGCCCAGAGCCGGGTCAGCGCGGTCAGGCGCTGGCCCACGGTCGAGCGGCTGATGCCCGGCTGGCGGCTCAGGTGCAGTCCGTAGTCGTGGAAGATCTCCTCGGTGCAGGCGTCCAAGCTGGTGATGCCGCGCTTGTCGAGCCAGTGGGCGAAGTTCCGCCAGGCCAGGACAGTCCCATAGGTCGAGGGCCCGCTCTGCCGGGTCCGCCAGGAGGAGACCTTGCCGACCAGGAACGTGTCGGGCAGCGCGCGGTTGACCAGGTGCCAGGCGATGAGCCGGAACTCCTCCCGGGTGGCGTCCGGGAACTTCATCCAGTGGATCGTCTCGCGGGGTGCGCTGGGGTTGCCGATCAGCGGCGCCATCGGCCAGGTGGGGGCGTCGTAGCGGTTGACGGTGCCCTGGTAGCCCGCCACAACCAGCAAGGGCTCGATCGAGGGTCTGTCCGGGCTGGGAACGACCAGGGGCAGTTCGGTGTACGAAGTCGTCACAGGTCGTAATGTCCGTTCAAGAGATGGTCGACGATCTCGCGGTCCTCGGCAGTGGCCTCGGCGAGCCTCGCCTTCCAAAGGGCCGTGCCCAGACGGCCCTTGAGATCTTCCAGCCGGGCGTGGGCATCGGACCAGTCCGCTTCCCAGAGCCCGGGGTCCAAAGCCGTGCGAAGGCTCTCCAGCGCGCGGTGCAGGTAGGCGAGCCGGGCGTGATGGCCGGGGTGGACCCGTGCGTTCGGGCAGGCGGTGCAGAGCAGGAAAGACGCCCCGCAGCTCGACCCCGGCGCGGTGAAGTGGCTGTTCTCGTAGTCCGTGCAGCCCGTCGTCACAGTCTGCTGTTCGCCGGCCTCGGGGGTGTCGGTGAGCTGGGCCCGGAACACCGTCCGGCGGGCAGCCTCCAGTGCCGCAGTCACGCCGTCCGCGATCACCGGGACGGCCACGTCCTGGGCCTGCGGCTCGTTCATGACATAGACGCGGTCGTGGGTGTCCTGAGTGTTCTGCCCCGGCTCGCGCCGGTGCAGAACGTTGACGGTCTTGCGCGTGCGCCGCAGCGGCGACCCCGAAAGTCCCACCTCGATGGCCCAGTGGGTGCCGGCGGACCTCGCCAGACCGAAGGCGAACGGCCCCAGCCTGGGCGTTTCCGGGTCGACGCGTCCGTTGCTGGTGTATCTCTCGTGCCAGACCAGCAGGCGGTCCGGGCCGGATCCGGCGGCGGTGACGAACGCGCGGGCGTGAGCGGTGGCCTCCAGCGCCTCGGTGATCAGGCGGCCCGGGGAGTCGGCTCCGAAGTCGGTGAGATTGCGTGTCTCGAAGTGCCGGCCGCCGCCGCGGCGCCGTTTCTCCAACTCCAACCGATAGACCGGAAACCCGCCGCCCTCCCCGGAGTCCGGGGTCGCCCGGGGCACCGGCAGTTCGGCCACAGTGGTGGCGTTCAGCCCCTGCTCGGTCACCAGCAGCACCGCCAGCGAGGTGACTTCCATCCGGCTCAAGTAGAGCCGCTGCCACGTGAATTCCGGCTTTGCGCCGCCCAGCGCCACCCGGTAGCGGTTGACCACCACCATTCTGCCGCTGGCCTGCGCGTAGCGGGGAACGTGCCCGGTCCGGGCGAGGCTGTCCAGTGCCTCACCGACCAGCCAGTCCCGACTGCCGGGCTCGAAGGCCCCGGCCCGCCAGGACTCCAGATGCGCGGTGTTCTCCCGGATCCGCAGCAGCGCGGCCCGGAACATCCGCCTGGCCGTGACACGGATTTCGGTGAACTCCTGCGGCTGGTAAGCCTTCTCCTGGGCCTTCCACTTCTGCATTCGTTTGGCCATCGCGTCGCGGACAGGCTGTGAGAGCCGTTCGTTGCGCAGCAGGAAGTTCGCCAGCATCTTGACCTGCCGGTATCCGGTGTTTGTAGTCGGCCTGCTGAGTCGCCAGGACGACCACAAGGCCGCGGTGATCTCGTCGATGTCACCCGGCGGGTTCTCCTGCTCGGACAGGAACTTCACGAAGGCCCTCACCAGGACCCAGATGTTGAATCCAGTGTCGGCGGAATCCCAGCCGCCGCCGGGGGCGCATCGCGCGGCGAAGGTGGCGGCCAAAGACCGCTGCAATGCCGGGGCCACCGGCAGGGTCCCGAAGTCGTAGTTCCGGACGACGCCCCGTTTGTCGCGGTGGCAGACCCGCAGGCCGTCCTCGGCCAGGACGACGGGCCGGTGGTGGGGTCCGGTCGGCAAGGACGCCTTGCGTCCGCGCCGACTCACGCTCGCACCACCAGCTTCTCGTCCAGATCCTGGATGCCTTCGCTCTCCTGGGCGAGGCGGGACAGCAGCGAGCTCACCCGGTGCTGCGTGACCGCGACGCTCTCCTCTTCGTCCAGCGGGTTCGGATCAGCCAGCAGGGACCGAAGTTGCAGGTCAGACACGGGCGCGAGGTAAATCGCCCGGGTGGTCTCAAGCTCCGAGTGGCCCAATAGGTCCTGCACCATCCTCCATGGATCTCCGTAGAGGAGACGGAAATCCCGGCGTTCCTCCGGCGTCAGCCCCATCCGCAGGTCGACGACGTGGTGAAGCACGACAAGCATGTAGAGAGCCATGGAATGTCTGCACATATGGGGCGTGCAGAACGGCGGCTCCGCCACCACCCCGGCCAGGACCTCTTGACACCGCTGCGACGCGGTCCGGAAGACGTTCTCCCAGGACGCCGGCTGAAACGGCAGCCCCGACTCGTTCAACCACAGCCACAACGGCTCCGGCCCTGCCGGACCCTCGGTGAACAGCGTCATCCGTTCCACGACCGTGGCGTCGTTCAGCGCGGTCTCGCCGATGACGCCGTCCTGGTCGACCCAGTGCAGCACCCGCTTGCGCAGCCCGGTTATCCGGGTCACGAGCTTCCGCTCGGGCAGGCTGTCGTACCGGCCCTTGGCCTGCGCGCGCCGCACCGCCGCCGCCCGCGTCGACTCCTCATAGCCCTCGACCAGGCCCACTACCGGCGCCGCGGCGTAGTACGTCCTGGCCTTCTTCGACTTCGTGACCTCCCTCGCCAACCGGCCCGAGTAGTAGCGGCGGGCCTGCAAGGCCGAGCGCGGCATCTCGATCGTCAGCAGCGAGCCGCCCTCGGTCAGCCGCATCCCGGAGGTGAACAGCAGCTCGGCGAAGGCCACGTTGCGGTCCTCCATCCGCCCCGCCCAGCCCGGCGCGGGCAGACCCTCGGCGGTGTAGCCCCGCAAGCCCGCCTCCGTCCAGAGCCGGAAAGCCCGCGGGGTCAGCCAGTGCACGTTGCTGGACCGGGAGTTTTTCGAGCGGGCCTCCGGCACCTCGATCCGCTGCCCATGGCGGTCGACCACTGTGCGCATCACGATCGGATTGACCGCCATCAACTCCTTGCGGGCCGCCCACGCGTACAGCCGTGTGAAGGCCGCGAGTCCGCGGTCCCACCGCGATCCTCCGATCTTCCGGGGATTGCGCGGTGACCGTGTCCGCCAGTCCTCGAAGTCCCACAGATCATCTGCGGTCGCTTCGTTCCAGATCTTCCCGCGTGCCCACAGGAAATCGAAGAGAAGGCAGTAGTCGTCCGTGTAGTTCCGCTTGGTCTCCGGCGCCAGCCGTACGAATGACGAACGGCACAGGTACAGGCTCAGCCATTCATCAATCCGGTAGTCCGGCGACAGCAGGATGGGATCTCCAACGTGGATCCCGACCCGCTCCTCCCGCTCAGACAAGTCCCCGTATCCCGTCAGTACCGGCACTCGATCCGGTACCGCGACCGGATGTCTCGGCACCCAGTAAACCTGCCAACTCGCCACTGACCATCCCCTGTTCGATCCGCTTCAACACGCCGATCAAACAGGGAAGTCGGTGATGTCCCACGAGCGCCGGGTCATGACCGCTCCTCGGTGCGGCGGCGCAGGTCGGCTAGCTGGGCGCGCGGCACCTCTTGGATAAGGCGGCGCGAGAGGCCGATGAGCCGTCGGCGCAGGGCGGTGTTGCTGGTGGCAGGAGCTTGAGCGAGAGCGTTGTAGGTGCGGGTCCAGTCGCGCTGGGTCTGCACGATGTCGGGGGTGTGTTCTGTCTGCACCATGCCCCCAGTAGAGCATGTGTTCGATTTCGAGTGCGAGTCGCGGGTTCCTGCGGGTGGCGACCAAATGTGACTGAGCGCCCCACTTCGCTCAGTCACACCAAGATGTCTGTGACACCGAACCTTGACGGACGGTGCTACGGCCTTGACCCACCGTCTGCCCTCGGGGCTTGACAGACGGCACACCACCGCTGTGACCTGCCGATCTCTGATCTGCCTCACACCATGCTTCTGTCTCAGGAGCGTGGCCATTTCCTATGGCGGTTCTGACCTGGGAGCAATGGCGGGCGCCGGGTGCGTCTTGAGGGAATCGTGGGGCGTGCCGTCGTGGTGGCCGTGGTGACGGAACGCTTCGGCCACATCGAGTGAGGGAACGAAGCCCCGGCGGACCGTGCCGCACCACCGCCATGCAGTGCCCCATCCGGCCGCACCGCTACATCCCGACCGCACTTTGGTCAGTCGACTCGCGGCCCAGCTGCCGGCGGCGATCCTCACGGAGCTCCTGGGCATCAGCCCCGAGATCGCCACAGCCTGGCCAGCCTGATGATGGCTATGCACTCGTCTCTAGGCTCTACCGGGAGATCTGGGCAAACGACAGCGCCGTTACCGAGGGTAAATTGCAGAGCGCCGAACAGCACCTTCTGAGGGTGCTGAAGCACGGCGAGGGACTCGGGCGGCTGATGACAGACGGCGAACTGCTCGCTGTCCTCCAGCACCACGGAATCCCCACCCGGCTCATTGACGTGTCCGCCGGACCCTTCGAAGCCCTCTTCTCTGCCGTCGACCGTGCAGAGGACACCGACGGCCGCCTTTTCATCATCGAACTTCCCGCCGTGAAGAACGGCCGGCCCGACATCATCGACCTCACCGCCCAGGACGCACTGGAGTGGGAGGGCATCGCGCTCGGCCCCCACTACGCGAAGTCAACCTGGACGAACCGTGTTGCGGTGATCCACCCAATAACGTAGACCCCCGCAAGCGCGCCCAGCGGGGCCGCTTCCTCGTCGGCGGCCTGACCGCCAGCTATCCCGACCGGACCATGACGTTCAAGGGGAAGCGACTCACCGCGCAACAATTGGACGCCACTTCCAATCTCAGCATCTTCTTCCCGAAGAATGCATCCTCTGGTGCCAAGTGGCCGGCCAAGGCTTGGACTGTGCGAATCAAGAAGCAATGGAAACGCGGGCTGCGTGACCGCCTGAAGGCTCTGGACAAGCCGATCACCATGGACAGCATGTACCCGCCGATTGGTGAAGTGCGCAGATTGGCGCTACGGGAGATCGGCAGATTAGCCCGGACGTATTCGGTCCCGTCACGCTGAACGCTACCGGGCGCGGCGGACGGGACAGTTCCGACCAGCGAGTCTCACGAAGACGGCACAAGTGCCACCGATGTGCCATCGAGGCTGAGATTGGGCCGCGAATTTTGAGACCCTACAACTGTTGTAGGGTCTCACCGCTCGTGTCACAGGCCGAGGTCGCTGACCAGCACTTCTTCCGCTGTCTTAGATGGGTGACACAGCGGTTCAGTCTCAGGAACGTGGCCTTTTCCCAGCTCGGTAGTGGGGCCTACGTTGGCTGCTGGGTCCTGTGGAAACAGGCCCTTCCCCAGCCTCACGCAGAGTTCTCACAGGTGGTCAACTGTGAGAATCAGGTGGTAGCGGATTCTCCCTGAACCAGCGGCGGACTTCTTCTATCTCCTCTTCCCGCCTGAGTGCCTCAAGCAGCTTCGTCTGCAGGTTCAGCACAGGATGGAGCGGTGGGAGCGCAGACGGCATCGTGGCTATGTGACTGTGGTATAGCTCCACAGCTTCCTCCGTTGCGCCGAGAGCCCCGGAAGGATCACCCTCCACGGCCAGAAGCGGCGCAAGGAATTGCAGCAAGCGGGCGAGGTCGGGTCCGTACGCGGCTGGGTTGTCGGCCGCGAGCTGGCGGTAGATTTCCGTCGCCTCTTTGGCAACCGTAAGGGCTTCGCCCCTGTGCCCCGCCCTCGACAGTCGGTTGCCGAGGTTGGACAGTGAGGCGGCGAGGTCGGGTTTGTGCGCGGCTGGGTTGGTGGCTGCGAGTTGGCGGTAGATCTTCACTGCTTCTTCGGTGGCGGCGCGGGCTTCGGTCCTGTGCCCGGCCTCCGTCAGATCTGCGCCAAGGTTGGACAGGGAGCGGGCGAGTTCGGGTTCGTACGCGGCTGGGTTGGCGGCTGCGAGTTGGCGGTAGATCTTCACTGCCTCTTCGGTGGCGGTGAGGGCTTCGTCTCTGCGTCCTGCCTCCGACAGTCGGTTGCCGAGGTTGGACAGGGAGCGGGCGAGTTCGGGTTCGTGCGCGGCTGGGTTGTCGGCCGTGAGCCGACGCCGGATCTCCACCGCCTCTTCGACGACCGTGAGGGCTTCGCTCCTGCGACCCGCCTGCGACAGATCGACGCTGAGGTTGGACAGTGAGGAGGCGAGTTCGGGTTCGTACGCGGCTGGGCTGCTGTCCGCGAGCCGACGATAGATCTTCACTGCCTCTTCGGTGGCGGTGAGGGCTTCGTCTCTGCATCCCGCTTCCGACAGTCGGTTGCCGAGGTTGGACAGTGAGCGGGCGAGTTCGGGTTGGCGCGCGGCTGGGTTGGCGGCCGCGAGTTCCTGGTTGGTGTGGGCGAGGGTGGTGGTGAGGCGAATGGCGAGGGGGCAGATGACACGGGAGGGGTAGGGGAGTGCGGCTGCTGTGGTCTGGATGGCTTGGTAGGCGAGGGGGGCGGTGTCGAGGGCCGTGTCCATGGTGCTGAGGACTTGTTCGCTGTCGTTAGTGCGGCCGGCGTTGTAGTGGGCGATGGCGGCGCGGGCCAGGATGGTGATGAGCTGGGCCTGTTGTCCGGGTGCCGCTGTGGCGAGAAGGGCGGGCAGCAAGATGCTGCCGTGGGTGAGAGTGCGGGAGGCGTGGTATTCGGCGATGCGGTCGGGTTGGAGGGAGCCCCAGTAACGGTCGGGTTCGGCCGGGTACAGCCTGGCCAGCCAGGCCGCGGTGCGTACGGCCTTGTCGGCGGGTAGGTCGGGGATGGTGCTGATGACGTGGGCGGCCTCGTCTTTGCTGGCAGCTCCGGTCAGGGCCGCGGCGGCGACGGCTGCGGCCAGGGTGGTGGTGGGCAAGTTCAGTTTGAAGGCGGGGGCTCTGGCGCTGTCCTCCCAGAAGCGTCCTTCATGCTGTAAGAGGATCTCTTCGGCCGGGGTGCCGGGGGGTATGTCGGTGGGTTTGGGGCCGTGCTGCAGCAGGGTGACCAGGGCGGTCAGTTGCAGGGTGAGGGCGTTGTCGTAGCGGGAATCGCTCAGGTCGTCGGGGGGATGGAGGGCGGCGGCCAGGGCAGTCCAGTCGTGCGCGGGCACGGTGGAGATCCGGGGCAGCAGGCAGGCGAGGCCGTGGGCGGCGCTGGCGAATGCGATACGGCGGTCCTGGGTGGGCCGGCTGCGAGGGATGAGCGGCGCGAGTGCGGTGACTGGGGCGGCGGCGAGCAGGCTGCGCACGGCGGAGGCGGCGTTGAGCGGGTCGGTGCGCCATTCCCCATCGGAGCGGGCGAGCAGCAGCAGCCGCACCCGGTGGCGGGAGTAATGCAGGTGGCTGATGAGGCGGCGTAGCAGGCGGGGGCGAGTCTCGGCGTAGTCGACGACGACGAGCAAGGGCAGGGCGGTGGTCAGGGGGGTGAAGTCAGGTGGGGTGTCGTAGTCGGTGAGGTCGGGGCGCAGGTGTCCGGCTACCCAGCCGTGGTGGCTGAGGAGGTTGGTGAGGTGGCGGGCCAGGCGGGTCTTGCCCTGCCCACCGGGCCCGGTAAGCACCCGCACCGCGAGCGTGGGCGGACCCTCTTGGCACCAGGTGCGCAGGTCGGTGAGTTCGCTGTCGCGGCCGTGGAATGCGACGGCTTCGGCATCAGCGCGCAGCAGCGCAGCCGGTGAGTTCAGGTCGCGTCCGGCTGCCGCCGGTGTGAGGAGCCCAGCGGCTTCCACCGGTTCCAGGACGGGTTCCCAGCCGGTGTGCTGGGCGACGGCGGCACGGAAAGTGTCGTCGGCGAGGAGGCGGGCTGCGGTGGTGGCGGTCAGGCGGGTGCCGCTGTCGGCTTGGCGGTCGCGGCCCACGACGCCGCACAGCATGTCCCCGCCAGGGACGTCGTCGCCTAGGAGGGCGGCTCCCGAGATTCCCGACCAGCGGCTGCCCTCCGAGCCAGGGGGAGGAGCGGCAGGTAAGGTGGGGTCGCTGCTGGAAATCTCGTAGCGGCCGGCCAAGGAGCCGCTGCCCGGGACGATGTGGCCGGTGAGCTGTTCGTCCAGGCGCCGGCCGTCGTCGGGGTCTTTCTGCATGCGAGGGAAGCCGGTCAGGGTAATCGGGTGCGGGCGGGCACCGATGATGAGTCCGAAGCGCTGCGGCGGACGGGTGAGTAGATCGCTCAGGGACTCCGGTGTCTGCCAGCCGTGCCCGCCGGAGATCTCGATCAGCGCTGCATCCACCGTCTCGTCTGCGGGGTGCCAGTACACGATGGCGGGAAACTCCTGTCCGCCAGCGTCAGGCTGGGACACGGTCAGCGGGTTGCCGCCCGCATCGTTCATCCCGTCCAGGACGTGGGCGGCCGTCAGCACCAGCCGCGGCGCGATCAGGTAGCCCGACCCGAAGCTCCGCTTGCCCGTGCCCGGTTTGCGTACCCGGATCTGCACCCGGCGGTCGAACTCCACGGCATCCCCCGTTCCCTGCTCCCCAACCTGCGCAGGCCCGGCCCGGCTATTCCTCGTCGCTGACGTCGATGTCGCCGCCGCCGGGCAGGTGAGGCTGCAGCGTCACGGTCACCGTGTGGGTGGCCTTCCTGCCGCTCTCCTTCCTGCCACCCAGGCTGATCACGCTCCACCGCAGCCCGCCGTTAACACCCTTGGTACCGGTCAACTCCAGGCCGAGTTCCAGCGAGATCTCTCCCAGCGTGAACAGCACCCCCCGGTGGCCACCGCCCGCAGGGGCGGCGATGCGCTCCTGTGCTTCGGCGATCTGGTCCCGCAGCAGTGCGATCGCGTCCGCGAGGTCCATCCACTCCTGATCTGAACCGCTTGTGTTGCCCACTACGATCCCCCTCCTGTTTGCCCAAGCCCTGTTGTACCTACTGCGAGAGGGCGCACCTGGCTACTCCTCCCGGCGTAAACGCATCAACGACTCGGGCCCGGCGAGCTCCGGTTCCAGGCCCGAGCTGATGTTCCTGCACATCGTCCTCCGTCTGAATGGACGGCGTCATGAGGCAGCCAGCCGGTTCATCCCGAAAGAGCGGAACCCAACCACGCTACCGTCGGTACGCGTCCACAGACCTGGTGCATTCTGCGTATGTGACGGCTGCGAAGGCTGGATTCTCATGGGGGCGCCTGGACGCTCCGAACCGCTTTCGCCGCCGGGACGAATCAGGTGCCTCGCTATATCACGAAGATGACTGCCGCTTGAGCGGCGGGTCTCGACAGCCATCGCCCGAAACGGTGTACGGACGGATCGAAGTCAGCAAACAGAAGCCCCGCCAACTCCAGCCGCGACTCATAGATCACGTGGTCACGCATCGTCGCCGACCAGTAGGCCCCGGAGTGGGGCTTCTGCCCGCGATACCAACGGAATGTGCGCCACGGAGTCGCCGATCCCAACAGGTCGATAGGCACAGTCATCCACGACAGACCCTCGACACACTTGCTGTCGCGCGAGCGAGCACTGACCACTGCGGTAGGACCATCCATGGTGTACCCCCCGCCGGGTGAGGCCCTATACACCCACGATGCCCACCCTCCGCGAGGAGGGCAGGCAGAAACTGTCCCTGCCACCCGAATGAGTGAGTGTGCTGAGCTGCAATTCTCAGCACAACGCCATATATGGCCCTGACGTGCAGTCAACTCTGAGAATATGGCGCCATTTTCGAGAACCTACACATGTGTGGGATCTCAGAACGCTCGTCACATGCCGATGCTGTGGCCTGCCACTCTCTGTTCCTTCTCACGCCGATGGCCGTGGTTCCGTCTCAGGAGGGTGGCCATTTCCTGTGCTGGCTGACGATCATCCATGTCGGGCACAACAGACTGGTGGCCTCGACCAACTCTCTGGGTTGCTCCCGCGGCTGACCCACCCTCTCCCGGGCTCACGCCGAGCCCACAAGGGTTCCGCTCTCGATCCGAGGGCAGTGCCGGGCCTTGCGCGGAGAGGTCCTGCTACAGCCTGCTCTCGTTATGCGCAACTGCCCAGGCCCACAGTGCTCTGCCTTCGGCGTGGCGGTCGCCGAGGTCGCGGAAGATGGCGGTGGCGCGGGTGTAGGCGTCGATTGATTCTTCGAACTGTCGCATCTCCCGCAGAGCAAGGCCGAGGTTGTTCAGCGCCATGCCCTCGTCGTGGCGGTCGCCGAGGTCGCGGTGGATGGCGGTGGCGCGGGTGTGGGTGTCGATGGATTCTTCGAACCGCCGCACCTCGCGCAGAGCAAGGCCGAGGCTGCCCAACGCCAAGCCTTCGTCGTGGCGGTCGCCGAGGTCGCGGTGGATGGCGGTGGCGCGGGTGTAGGCGTCGATTGCCTCCTCGAGCCGCCGCATCTCCCGCAGAGCGTGGCCGACGTTGTTCAACGCTCCGCCTTCGCCGTGGCGGTCGCCGAGGTCGCGGAAGATGGCGGCAGCCCGGGTGTGGGCGTCGATTGCCTCCTCGAACCGCCGCACCCCCATCAGGGCGCTGCCAAGATTGTTCAACACCATGCCCTCGCGGAGGAGGTCGCCAAGGCCACGGCAGGTGGCCAGGGCGGTGGTGGTGACGGAGATCCAGTCGTCGAAGAAGCGGCGGTAGCTGAGGAATCGACCGAGGGCGAAGACGAGGCCGGTGCTGGTACGGGTGTGGCCGTGCGGTGGGGGCGCGGTGGCGGTGGCGATGAGGTTGGGGCGCTCGTCATCCAGCCAAGCCAGGGCATGCCGGCGGTCGGGGAACTGGGGTGAGGTGGTTCCGGGCAGTGTTTGCAGGTGGGTGGCGGCCGCCTCGGTGGTGCTCTGGTAGTGGTCGAGCAGGCGGGTGTACGCGGTGTCGCGTTGGTCGGTGTCGGCGTGAGTGCGTCCCTGCTGGTCGGCGTAGAGGCGGATCAGGTCGTGGAGTCGCCAGCGGCCCCAGGTCCGTCCGGGTTCGATCAGGTGGGCGCGGGCCAGGTCCTGCAGGAGATCCTCGGTTCCGTCTGGGTCGGTGTCGGCCAGGCGGGCAGCGGATTCGGTGGATACGTCGGGGCCGGCGTTGAGTGGCAGCAGGCGGAAGAGGCGGCTGTGGTCGGGGCTGAGGCGCTGGTAGGACAGATCGAAGGCGGACTGCACGGCGCGGTCTTCGCGGCGGAGGTGGCTCAGCCGGGTGTGCGCCGCGTCCAGTTTCTGGGCGAGGGAGGCCAGGGGGCGGGTGGGGGTGTCGGCGAGCAGGCGGCGGCGATTCGCAGGGCCAGGGGCAGGCCCGCGCACAGCCGGGCGATCGTGGTGGCGTCCTCGGGTGCGTCCTGGACGCGGGTGTCAGTGGTGCCGCGGGCCTGCAGGAGGACCTGGTGGAGGAGTTCCACCGAGGCGTGCGGGTCCAGGGTGTTCATGTCGTGGAGGCGGGCGTCGATGTCGAGGGTGTGGCGGGAGGTGAGCAGGGTTGCGGTGGTGCCGTCGGTAGGCAGCAGCGGGCGGGCCTGCTCGGCGGTGGAGGCGTTGTCGATGACAACCAGGATGCGCTGGCCCTGTTCGGCGAAGGCGGCGAGCACGCTGCGGTACAACCGGGAGCGGTCCTGCAGGCCGGCGGGGATGTGCTCGCGGGGCATGCCCAGAGCGCGCAGCAGGCCGTCCAGGGCGCGCTCGGGAGACAGGTGGCGTTCGGGGTCGTAGCCGAACATGTCGACGAACAGCACTCCGCCGGGGAACCAGCCCGGCTTCTTCAGCGCCCGGACGGCGCTTTGTACGACGAGTTCGGTCTTGCCGACCCCGGCCAGGCCCGCCACCGCCGCGACCAGCACGGCGCGTTGCTACGGGTCGCTGGGGGCCAGAGTCTGCAGCAGGTAGTCCATCGGCTGCTCGGGGCCGGTGAAGGTGGGAGACGCCGGGGGCAGCCCGGACAGGGCCGGGGTGATCTGCGGGGGCAAGTGCACGGTGATGTCCCGGCCCTGGATCACCGCGTGGAAGAACACACCGCCGCTGATCGTGTTTGACCCGGGTCCGCCCGTACCGCTCCTGTCCAGCGCCCCCTGACCGGTCATCTCCGTCAGCCTCCCGGCCGCGTGCCGGAGCCGGGCTCCGCCGGTGGAGAAGATGGAGGCTGGGGTTGAGTGGTGAAACTGGTGTTGGAGAAGTCCCTGCCCTGTAGAGCCGGACCGTGGAAATTGCCGCCACTGATCGTGTTCGCCACATCCCCGTCACCGGCCTGGCGCACCACCGAATCCGCGCTCGCCCCCGGCGCTGCCGGACTCTGTGGGCCGGGGTGCTGCAGCGCGTACACCGACACGGCCAGTGCGGCCAGGCCCACGATCGTGCCCGCGATGCCCGCTACCTGACCCGCGGTGTCCAGGTCCGCCGCCACCACCAGCACGATCAACCCGGCAGCCAGGAGCCCGCCGACCACCAACCCGGCCCAGGCCCATACCCGCTGTCGCCTCATACCAGCAAGCATCCTCCCCACCCCGCGACTGAGACCCGCCCAGGACACAACCAACCGCCAGCGAACGGGCCCCTCTTGGGTCCGTGGTGCTACGGGTGGGCCAGGACCCAGAGAGTTCCGGTCCCAGGCCGGTAGAGAAGCAGGTGGTCCTGCTTGGCCGAACCGTCATAGTCGAAGGTGATGGCACTGTCTGCCGCGTCACGCAGGTCGTAGCCGCCGATCCCGTTGCCGGGAGATCCCTGCGCATACACCGGGACGAACTTCCCGCTCTGGTTCCGCAGGATCCACATTGTGCCGGTGCCGGGGCGGTACAGCGCCAGGTGGTCCTGCCTGCCGGAGCCGTTGTAGTCGAACGCGAAGGCGCGGTCTGCCGCGTCACGCAGGTCGTAGCCGCCGATGCCGTTGCCGGGAGAACCCTCGCTGTACACGGGGCTGAAGTGCCCGCCCTGGTTCTTCAGGATCCACATCGTGCCGGTGCCGGGGCGGTACAGCGCCAAGTGGTCCTGCCTGCCGGAGGAGTCGTAGTCGAACGCGAAAGCCTGGTCTGCTGGCTCGAGCAGGTCGTAGCCGCCGATGCCCTTTCCGGGTGCGCCTTCGCTGTAGTGCCCGGCTCTCCTGGTCCAATCTGGATGAACAGGTCAGAGCAGAGGTGAAGTCTGTCCTCCGGGCGGCCCTGCCGACGGAACCAGAAGATGTTCACACGACTATCGCTCAGTACCTCGATGAGGCGAGCGAATGGGTGGCGCTGCTCCATGAGATTGAGGCGGAGCTACCGAGGTCGAGCGCGACCCGTTGAACCAGGGTCTTTGCGTGAAGTGATTTTGTCCGGTTTCATCCGGTGAGGCCGAGGAGGGTTAGGGGCCGACGGTAGTCGCGGGCCGCTCGCCTGAGG